>JBJTQS010000349.1:0-3679 GCA_046075765.1 Bacteroidota bacterium | reverse complement strand
GGTTCTGGCAACGGCTTGGCAAGGCATTACGGGATAAAAACAGATCCTGATGAGATTTTAGAAATCATTCGCGCAGGAAAAGTTGTAGGACATGATGCAGCGATCATTAATGGTCTGCCTGGCTTTAACGTATCTGGTATCGGATTTGACGCTCATGTAGCACATTTGTTTGGCAAGGACGGCAAGCGGGGCTTCAACAGCTACCTGAGATTAATAGCTCGAGAGTTTTCTGAATACAAAACATTTAAGGTTGGGATATCAAAAAACAATCAAGAATTTCAATCTGAAGCAATCATGATCCCGATTGCCGTGGCTTCCCAATTTGGAAACAATGCTGTTATCGCACCGCAGGCAGACACAAATGATGGCAAGACCGATATCACCGTAGTGAAAAAAATGCACCCATTGATGGTGGTTCCATTTGCCTTCAGGGTTTTCACAAAGACCATATCCGGCTCAAGCTATGCTAATGCATTTCAATCAGAAGATTTTAAATTGAAATGCGAGAACCCACAGCCATTACATGTTGACGGGGAACCAGGAGGATATCATGAAACTTTTGAAATCAAATCCATAAAATCAGCCATACAGTTGGCCATACCATAGTTGAATCATGTCTAACAAGAACAAGAACAGAGACGGAGTGGTTTACTCCACCAATCCTAATTTCAACAGCAGCGAGGACGCATCGGAGGAAACGACCGACTTGCAACCATCACAGCAAAGCCTTAGAGTGTGGCGTGATAGCAAGTCAAGAGCTGGCAAGACTGTTACTTTAGTAAAAGGATATGTAGGAAGTCAATCCTCTTTGGAGGATCTCGGTAAAACCTTGAAATCAAAATGCGGTGTTGGCGGAACAGTCAAGGATGGGGAGATCATCATCCAAGGGGACTTTCGTGATAGAATCACTGAACTATTGAAAAACCTTGGATATGGAGTTAAAGCGGCTGGTGGATAGCCTTACTTCGATTTATTAAGGATATCCGAATAGTAGTTTTCATAAACTGGCAACACCACTTGAATATCGAATTTCTGTGCTTGCAGTGCGGCAGCAAACTTGAATTTGGCAAGATTATCAGAATCGGATAATATTTCCAAGGCGTGCCTTGCCATATCATCAACATCTCCCACATCGCTTAGAAACCCCGTAACACCATGAATGTTCAGCTCAGGCATTCCACCCGTATTGGTTGAAATTATGGGCACATGACAAGCCATTGCCTCCAAGGCGGCCAATCCGAAACTTTCCGACTCGGAAGGCATAATAAACAAGTCGCAAACAGATAGGATTTCCTCGACCGCTTCTTGCCGACCCATGAATCGGACATGCTCGCAATTGCCCACTTCACGACAGAGTTTTTCAATAGCTGTGCGCTCAGGACCGTCGCCGATCAGTAAGAGCTTAGCGGGCATTTGCTTTACAATCCTATCGAAAACAAGAACAACATCCTCCACCCTTTTGACCTTTCTGAAATTGGAAGTGTGTACGATCAGTTTCTCGCCATTGGGAGCAACCATCGACCTGAATTGCTCGTTGGCTTTTTTTCCGAACCGCGACAAATCAACGAAGTTGTAGATGACACGAATGTCCTTCTCGATTTTGAAATTGGCATAGGTTTCGCGCTTCAAGCTTTCAGAAACAGCAGTAATACCATCTGAATGGTTGATTGCAAAAGTGACCACTGGCTCGTAACTCAAATCCTTACCCACCAAAGTGATATCAGTCCCATGCAGGGTAGTTACTATGGGAATAAAAATTCCGTAGCTGGCAAGGATTTGCTTGGCTAACCAAGCTACAGAAGCGTGTGGTATTGCATAGTGAACATGAAGTAAATCCAGCTTTTCTGACCTGACCACATCCACCAATTTACTGGTCAAAGCGCTTTCATAAGGAGCATAGTCGAAAAGCGGGTATGACGACACCGCCACCTCATGGTAAAAGATATTTTCTGAAAAGAAATCCAAACGCACCGGCATACTATAGGTAATGAAGTGCACTTGATGCCCATGTATGGCTAATGCTTTACCCAATTCTGTGGCTACAACTCCACTCCCACCGAAGGTGGGATAACAAACAATACCGATTTTCATTTTACAAAGTTCATCAAAATTAGGGTGACTTCGGAAGTCCGGCATTTCGAAGGATTATTTCATAGGCCGCCTGCATCATGCTTGGACGGTATTTCCCTTTAGATAACTTGTTAGGCTCTGCATTGGGATAAACCCTGTTCGAAAGAAAAACGAAAACCAAATCCTGCTCTGGGTCGGCCCATACTGCTGTACCTGTGAAGCCGGTGTGCCCAAAGGTGAATGAAGAAGCTAAACGCGCTGTGTTTTCAGCAACTCCTTTTCGAGCATCTGGTTTGTCGAACAACAAACCCCTGTATAAATCATCAGGTCCGTTTTTCGATGTGAATTGACGTATGGTTTGGCTATTCAAATAGCGCTTTCCACCATACTCCCCTCCATTCAACAGCATCTGCATGATAACAGCGAGGCTATAAGAATCACTGAAAAGTCCGGCATGCCCAGCAATTCCGCCCAACATGGCCGCAGCAGGATCATGAACATAACCATGAACTAACTTTCCTCTAAAAACGGTATCCATTTCGGTAGGCGGAATACGATCAATAGAAACCCTGTTCAGTGGCTTGTATAAGATGTTAACCAAGCCCATTGGCTCATAAAAGTTCTTGTACACATACTCATCCAACGGAACTTTGGTGATATGCTCAATAACCTGCTGCATAATAAGCAACCCCAAGTCAGAATAAACCATCTTTCCTTTGGATCCTAAATCCGATTTGAAAATCTCCTTCCACATGAGATCCTCATAAGTTCGAGAAATGTATAAACTGTCGCAGACCGGGATATTGTAGTTTGCATCTGGAACTTTGTGGTAGAAATCGTAGGATGGCTTGCCGCTCGAATCAACTGTGCTGGTCCAGAAGGGAATCCAGGACTTCAATCCAGCAGTGTGAGTCATGATATCGGAAATGATCAAATCTTTTTTATTGGTTTTACGAAGCCCTTTAAAATATGCAGAGGCAGGCTTATGAATATCAAGTTTACCCTCATCGATCAGTTTCATGGCCGCTAATGCGGTTGAGGCAATTTTAGTTACAGATGCCACATCATAGATATCGGTTAACGCTACCTCTCTTGAAGAAGAATCATAGGTGTGGCGTCCAAAGGCTTTATGATAAACGATCCGATCTTTCCAAGCAACAAGAACCTGGCAACCTGGCGCCACCTTTTCAGCAATAAGTTTATTTGATATGGAGTCTATCGCATTGAAATCCTTGGGTGACATACCCACCTCATAAGGATATGCGTTTCTAAGTCGAAGCATAGAGCTTCGAATGGGTAACCCCTCACCAGCAGAGAACAATCCCAGAGGGGAAACCGGTAATGTGGAATTGGTACCTGAAATACCGAAAACAAGATTTGCCGCAACCGATTGCGATATGCGAGTATCTTCATGTGCGAGCACCAAGGAGCCTACGTTTTTTGCAGAAGGAACGCGTGTAAGGGAGTATGAGTTTCCAAACACAATTGTTATCAAATTGGTCTTGGAGCCAATCTGCAGCAGCAGGCTATCCACCCACGTTGGTATTCCGTAACCACTGGCTGACTTGATATTGGTGTTATGGACTCCAGCAACAACATAATCAAATCC
>JBJTQS010000348.1:0-3916 GCA_046075765.1 Bacteroidota bacterium | reverse complement strand
TGGAAGTTGTAACGCCTCCCATCACATTATCAGAAATCACAAACCAGTCTTTTGTTTTACCTGCGGAGTTTCCAAAATCGATTTTTAATCCGTTTTTGTTCAGGTTCAAGCTGGAGAGCATCAGAACGAATATCAGGGCAGATTTCATGTGTTTAGTCTTATTAAGTCTTTAACAACGATTTACCTGAATTGTTCAATTGACCACTTGCAATTGATTTTTTGAAAAATAAATTCTGAATATTTTTATCAGTTTCACCCTGCCCTTATTGCGATTGATCATATCAGCATGAAAAGTAAAAGGGCTAAATCAATTATGTAAAGTATTGTATGCAATCCTATCAACCGCGTACAATAAAGTTGAAAAAACCAAACAAGGATTGTCCAACCTACTTCAATCGCTGGCTGAGTTGCTGCATCGTAGTGCGTGGCGAAGCGTGGTTGTAAAGGATCTCATGAACAGCATGGCAAATGGGAAGCTCCACCTGGTATTTGCCATTCAAAGCATGGATGCATTTTACGGCGTAATAACCTTCGGCCACCATGTTCATCTCCAACTGCGCCGATTGCACCGAGTATCCCTTTCCAATCATACTGCCGAAAGTGCGGTTTCGGCTAAACTGCGAATAAGCAGTAACCAGCAAGTCGCCAAGATAGGCCGAGTCTTTGATGTCGCGCCCAATAGGTGATACCGTATCAACAAACCGCTTGATCTCCTGTATGGCATTGGACACAAGCACCGCTTGGAAATTGTCGCCGTAGCCCAAGCCGTGACAAACACCACTGGCAATGGCCACAATGTTCTTGATGACTGCCGAATACTCCGTACCATAGATGTCGTCGGAAACCGTAGTACGGATATATCGGCAATTCATCAGGCCTGCAAGCAATGCCGCATGAGCCGTGTCTTTGCAAGCCAGCGTCAAGTATGATAGCTTTTCCATGGCAACCTCTTCGGCGTGGCATGGACCGGTTATCACACCAATCTGATCGTATGGTATTTCAAAATGACGATGCAAGTATTCGCCCACTATCAAAAGCGGTCCGGGTACAATGCCTTTGATAGCCGAAAATAAAATCTTGTTCTTCAAGCTCGCAGGAGAGATTTGAGCCAAGGTGGATTCAAGAAAGGCCGAAGGCACAGCCAAGATGATTAAATCACAACCGTTAATGGTAGTTTCCAGGTCGGAAGTAGGCACAACCTTGTTCAGGTCGATTTCCACATCACTCAAGTAAGATGGGTTGTGTTTGTTTTGTTGAATCGACTGAACAGCTTCATGGTTTCGTATCCACCAATGAATGCGGTCGCAGTTATTTGAAAGGATTTTTACGAGCGCAGTGGCCCAACTTCCGCCACCAACAACCGCAATTTGCTTACCTGATTCCATGCGTAGTATCGAATCAGAATTCTATTTCAGCTGTCTTGGATTCGCCGTTGCGCATGAAGGTAACCGTGGTTTTATCGCCCTTGGAGAATCGCCCCAGAGCTTTCATGTATCCCATCATATCGGTTACATCATGTTCGCCGATTTTCACAACCACATCGCCAGCCAACAAGCCTGCTTTCTTGGCGGGCTTGCCATCGCTCACACCATCAATACGCATACCCTTTCCATCAAATCCGTAGTCGGGAACAACGCCCAAGGTTACTTTAAAACGTGGTGTGTCTTCGTTGTTGTTATCGTTAGTTTTAGTGAAAGGCATCTTGCTATCATTGTTGTTTACCACAGCAAGTATTTCCATTATGTAATTGATGATATTCAACTGTCCCTCGAAGTTGATTTTGTCAGCATCATCGGACGGCTTATGGTAATCATCATGTGTTCCGGAAAAGAAATGCAGTACCGGTATGTCGCGCAGGTAGAAAGAAGCATGATCTGAAGGACCCATACCAGACTCAGATGTTTTCACACGCATACCGTATGGCTTTATGCTCTCAATTGCGGTCTTCCAAACCGGAGATGTGCCAACCCCGTGTACCAGAAGCAACGGGTCTTCTTTTTTAAGCCTTCCAATCATATCCATATTGATCATGCAATTAATCGATTCTATGGATACTGGTAGGTGTTTAACCATATGTGCCGAACCAAGTAACCCTAACTCCTCGGCTGAGAATGCAACCAATAAGTAGTTGTTTGACTTTAGCTGTGAAGACTTCAATACTCTACCGAGCTCTAAAAGGCCCGCCGTACCACTTGCATTGTCGTCTGCACCGTTATGAATGGCTTTTTCGGCTCCTCGATACAAAGAGGCTTCGTTGCCATAACCCAAGTGGTCGTAGTGTGCACCAATTACGATGGTGTGCTCCGCTTGGTTGTCGATCAGACCTATTACATTATGGGCGGTTTTCTCGTTTTTCAATATTTCGGTTTTACCTTCAACCATTACGGAGGTTTTAGGCTTAAGCTTTCCGGAGGCTTCTGCATTTACAAAAATCACGGGTATGGATGAAGGTGTTATACGGTTCGAATATTTTCCTGTAGGACTAACCGTTGCGGTATCACTATTTATGAAAATAACCACCGCCGCACCCCGTGCCGCAGCGCTATCAATTCTGGTGCGTATTTCTGCGTAAGCAGAAGCCTTGGAATGGGGGTCGATATCGGATGGCATACCGAACTCCATCACAACAGCCATGCCTTTCACATTCATTTCCCGGTAGTCGTCTCTACCAGGTGCAGCAACGCCGTGTTTGATATGGATGGTTTTTCCGGCGAACGAACCATTGGAAGAATATGCCAAGGGGAAAAAGTCCTTTTTCATTTCCAATTCAACCTTGCCAATACGGAGTTTGTTGTTTTCTCCTGCATAGTATCCGGCGTTGAATGTGAATGGCTGAAGAAAACCGTCTTTACCTGCAGGTGAAACACCCGCATTGTAAAGTTCCCGGATGATGTATTCGTAGGCAAGTTTTTCCCCGGCAGTTCCCGGCTCACGGCCCTCCATTTCATCCGCCGAAAGGCGAACAATGTCGTTGGTCATCCTTTTCAATTCAGGTGATGGATATGGCCTGGTGAGGGTATCTGTGCCGGCAAAAACAGAAAATGGCAACAGAATTGCAATGAAGAGTCTGAAAATGTGTTGTCTAATGGGTTTCATGGCTTTTAGTTATTGACCCAAAGTTACTAACATTCCTTTGAGGAAATCTATTTTAAGCCAAGGTTTACCCAAAACTGACAAGACCTACTTTTGGTGTGTTCCTCAAGGCCCCCCCCGGCCACCGATAAGTTCACCATCGTTAGGGAATACCCCTGTTCAGATCACTTGCTGCAGTTATCACCGGTCCTCGCCGGTGATAACTTTTTTCTTATCAATCGTCTCCTGCCTTGTTGAGGCTTTTCCGTTGCATGAACCAATCGTGTAACCAACTCAAAAGGATATGAAAGATCGAATTTCAACGGTACTCGTCGACCAGCATTATGATTTCGCCAATAGCTTCAGATCGACTATGGCTTTGCATTGTCCGGAGCTTGAAATAATGGCCGTTGCTCGAACTGCCAATGAAGGTCTCGACTTAATAAAGGAATTAAAGCCGCAAGTGGTGTTCTTGGATTTCAATTTGGATGGCGATTCCGCATCCGATTTACTGGATTGTTTTCCTGACAGGGATTTTTCATTCATTGCGTTAGCACATGCTCCTGACATGAAAATAAAGGCACTCAAGCAGGGGGCACTTGAGTATCTCCTCAAGCCGTTGAAGATAGAATCGTTGGTTGGTTTGGTTGATAAGATCAAGATGGCGCGCGAAAGTCATACGATGAGTCAGGTGAATGATAAATTAACCAGCATCGCGCTATCGCATGCAGGAGGGTTTTCGGTGGTGGAGCTGAATGAAATCGCCCGCTTGCAGGCCGATGACAACTACACAAAAGTTTTTACGGAGGATGGTAAGAGGTATATGGTTTCAAAACCCTTGAAG
>JBJTQS010000347.1:0-13243 GCA_046075765.1 Bacteroidota bacterium | reverse complement strand
TCTGATCACTATAACAGAATTGAGTTTGCCGTAGAAGAAAGGCTTGGCGTTATCGAAGTATGGGTTAACCGAGCGAATTTCCTTAGGGTGCCTGATGTTTACCAAATCAAATTCGATAGTTTTCTTTTTGCTTGCCGTTATGTTTTTGCCTCTCCGGTAATCGACACCCCATCCAGCTGAATGCAGTTGAACGCCAAGGGTCCATTCATTTTTCATAAGGACCTTTGGTTCCTCCTGAAATTCGTTTGGGTTAACCTGGGCCCGGGCCTGGAAAGCCAACAACACAGACAAACCCCAAGAGACATAAAATATAGCCCGGTTCATTATTCAAAAGTAATAAATGATATGGGCATGTGCTGATTCATGCCGATGGTTATTTTTGCATCATGCATTCAATGGAAGTGGTTTATTGTGGAGGCCTCAGAACCAAGGCTGTTCATCTCAAGTCCGGAGTGGAAATCATCACAGACGCTCCAGTGGATAACAGTGGCAAAGGTGAGTCTTTCTCTCCCACGGACCTTGCTTCGTGCTCATTAGCAAGTTGCATGATGACCATCATCGGCATTCTGGCACAAAACCATGGATTTGATATTGTTGGTACCAAGGCTGAAGTAACCAAGGTCATGTCTTCAGATCCCCGAAAAATTGCAGAAGTTAAAATCCGGCTGGTATTCCCAAGCTCTTTTAAAGCCGACGATAAAAGAAAAACAATGGTCAAGAGAGCGGCTCACACATGTCCAGTGGCCTTAAGTTTGCATGAGTCTGTTGGTCAGAATATTACATTTGTTTTCAACGGTTTGGAAGAGCAATAAAAAACGCCCTGGTTTTCCAGAGCGTTAGGAGTCGATTTCAGATATAAAAACTAGGAGCCTATTTTGGATTGATGTTGACCGGAAGGCACATATTTTCCATAAGCAGGACACTTCTCTTTGGGCTTGCAAGACGAAAATGCACCAACTACCAAGGCTACTACAGCTACGAATGCGATTTTTTTCATGTGGTATTTAAGGGTTAACGGCTTTTCGCCCGATTTCTTTTGAATTATTGCAAATAAACAAAAAAACCTAGATTGGCTTTGTCGGTGTTGATAATTAGCACGTTTATTAACAATTGAGTTTGTAGGTTGATTATCAGCTTGTGAAGGTAAATTTACTGATTCTGATGGTGAATTATTGGTAATTTTAGGTTTTTAACATGAACTCAGAACCGCAGTTTTTCAAGCCGTCCGACCTAGGCCTCGAGCCAGGTTGGCGCACGGTCCTGCAGGATGAGTTCAATTTGCCTTACATGCTTCAGCTGAAAAGTTTTCTCATAGAGGAAAGGGCAAACGGTCAAACTGTCTATCCTCCCGGTCCTATGATGTTCAGAGCATTCAACAGCACTCCATGGGACAAGGTTCGCGTTGTCATATTGGGTCAGGATCCTTATCACGGTCCTGGTCAGGCGCATGGGTTGTGTTTTTCTGTTCCGAAGGGGATTCCTCACCCTCCATCACTAAGGAATGTTTTCAAAGAGCTCAACAGCGATTGTGGGATTCCTATTCCCCAATCTGGTGATTTAAGTAGTTGGGCTGAACAAGGTGTTTTGTTGTTGAATGCTACGCTCTCTGTAAGAGATGGACAGGCCGGTTCACATCAAAATATGGGCTGGGAAATATTTACGGATTCAGTTATTAAGAAACTGTCCTCATCCAAAAAAGGCTTGGTCTTTATACTGTGGGGGCGTTATGCACGCAACAAGGCCGCTATAGTCGACAACTCCATGCACCATATATTGGAATGCGTACACCCATCACCGCTTTCAGCTCATGCTGGATTTTTCGGATGCAAACACTTTTCATTAACCAATTCGTTTTTAGTTAATGACGGTAGTTCACCAATTGATTGGAGCTTGAATGACTGACTGCTTGTTGAAATCGATCTTGTTATTTATGCCTAAAAAAGGCACTCAACTTTTTCTTTTATTAGCCCTCGTTTATGTTTTTCCGAACAACTTGCTTGCCCAAAAGAAGGTTGTTATACTTGACGAAGCAAGACAACCATTACCGGTAGACGTTAGATTGTTAAAGAGCTATTCAGACTCCAGTTCACTTGTGAGGATAATCAATCAAGCGAAGGCCTCGCTCTATGATGCGGGTTATCTGGAGGCGGATGTTGTTTCAAAGGAATGCGATTCATTATCATGCACCATATTTTTCAGGACTGGCCCTACCTATGTATGGAATAAAATTTCATTGGACGATGAGTTGAAATCACTTCCTTCATCAGCCGAAATTCGCATTTCCGCCATCGAGGGTAAACCGATTGCTCCAGATAAAATTAAAGGTGTCAGCCGCCGTTTGCTTACCTACTTTGAGAACAACGGTTATCCTTTTGCTGCAATTCGCTACCAAGATGTACGTTTTGAAGGCTCCAAGGTAAGTGCAACAATTTCTGTGATCAAAGGGGATTTGATTTTAATGGATTCGATTGCTGTCTCCGGCGATTGCAAACTTTCGAAAACATATCTCACCAACTACCTATCCATATCGGCCGGCGATGTTTACGACGAGCGTTTGATCAGGCGTATAGCCGACAGGTTAAAGGAGCTGCCGATGGTGTCTGAAATTCGGCCTTTTACCGTTGCATTCAGTCAGGATAAATGCAGACTGACCCTATATCTTAAAGATAAGAAGTCAAGTCAAATAGATGGTATCATAGGTGTGCAGCCACCTTCAGCCAATGCGGGTGGGGATGCCAAAACCAGGGTGACCGCAGATGTTAGGATCCGACTTTTGAGCTCCTTTGGTAGGGGAGAGTTGTTCGATTTTAATTGGAAGCAGCCATCGCCATTGACTCAAAACCTCAAAGCAAAGTTCAGTTATCCGTTTTTATTCAACACACCATTTGGCGCTGATGCCGGCATTGCAATATTCAAGCAGGATACCACTTACGTGGATGTGGAGCTCGAAGGTGGAGCGCAATTCATTTTGGATGGCGGCAATTATTTGAAGGTTTTCGTAAAAGACAAGCGTTCCAATTTGGTTTCTACAGACCGATATAAAAACGCAACTGTTCTGCCGCCATTTGCAGATGTCCGAAAAACCCTATACGGTGCAGCACTACGAAAATTCGAATTGGACTACAGGTTAAATCCCCGTAAGGGATATGCTACCGAACTTTCGATGTCTGCGGGCAATAGGATTGTTGAGGTCAATAGTGCCCTGCCGGAAGCGCTATATGATTCGGTGGAGTTGAAATCATTGCAGATCAACGGAGAAGTTAGTGCATCCATTTACCTTCCTTTGGCAAACAGGTTGGTTTTGGCATGTCAAGTGAAAGGTGGTTGGACTGCAGGGGAAGGCTTGTTTGAAAATGAGTTGTACAGAGTAGGGGGGATCAGTACCATACGCGGATTCGACGAGGAATCAATCAGGGCCGAATCATACGCCATTGCTACAACTGAAATTCGGTTTTTGCTCGATCGGAACTCAAATCTTAAGGCATTCTTCGACCAAGGCTGGTACGAGCGTGGAGCGGATCAAAATTACATCCGGGATATTCCTTTTGGCTTTGGGGCTGGAATATCATTCGACTCCAAACTTGGGATATTCTCCATCGACTATGCTTTGGGAAGTGAGCAAGGAAACCCGATATTGTTTAAATCTGCCAAGGTTCACTTCGGTGTAGTGAATTACTTCTGACCAATTGTTAATTTTACATCGTGCATTCAATCCGTAACATATCAGCTGTATTCGTTTTTTTTGTGATTGCTGCCTGTTCCGGCCCAGCCAAGCTCAGTAATGTCAATATGGCCTACCGTTATTCAACGGGACTGAGTTTCATATTTCCGGATTATCATCCAGCTGCCTCTTCCGGCGATTCGTTGAGGCTGTTGTTCGAATTCAACGCATCTGATTTGCTGTATGTGAATAATGACTCCGGTGCCACAGGAACTTATGCGATTTCATTCGCTCTATACAGGGATATGGAATCCAAGCTGGTTGTTGATTCAGGAGTTCGTTATTTTACTTGTTCCAAGCCTATCGAAGATGGTTTTCGAATACGTGGCGCCATAGATGTAGTTGCCCCCGACAGCTTCAATTATTTCATGCGCATAGATTTTTCCGACCTTAACCGAAACCAAGCTGTTACAGACATCATCACGATCGATCGCACCGGTATACAGTCGCCTGACAAGTTTTTATTGGTAGATGCATACACCAATGCACCTTTGATTCGAAATTTCAACGACAAGGCTACCAGCATCAGGGTTGTACAGAACTCGGATGTAAAGAGGCCTGTTTTCATGCGTTATTTCAAAACGGATTATCCGATTGCTGACCCGCCATTCTCCGACGATCGCCAGCCCGTGCTCAGTTATATAGGTAGCGAGAGTTATTTGATTAAAGTGGATGAAACTGACCCTATACCATTGGGAAAACCAGGTATCTATCATTTCCAATACGACACATTAGTTCCTGAGGGGTATACTTTTTTTATTTTCAATGAGGATTTTCCTAAGCTTACTCAGGTTGCTGGTTTGTTAGAGTCGGTCAGATATCTCACCACCCGTGAGGAGTTTGCAAAAATTTCAAATTCCAAGAATATCAAGGCCGCAGTGGATGAATTCTGGATTGATAAGGCCGGAAACAGGGAGCGAGCCCGAGAGCTCATCAAAGCCTATTACGGCAGGGTGCAAACTGCCAACAGGCTATTTACATCCTATTTGGAAGGTTGGAAATCGGATAGAGGTTTAATCTTCGTTATTTTTGGCACTCCAGGTACCGTTTACCTTAGCAACAATACAGAAACATGGCTGTATAGTCAAACAGCTGGTCAATCCACCTTGAACTTTGTGTTTGAGAAAAAGAAGAACCCTTTTACCGACAATGATTTCATGCTTCGTCGAAATCCATATTACGACATTCCTTGGTACAGGGCGGTGGAAACTTGGCGAGATGGCCGCATATACAACGATTCATACTGATGGAAAATAAAAAAGATAGGACAGGTGGTCAATCAGACGGCATGATGGTTTTCGGTATCCATCCTGTATTAGAGGCAATAGAAAGTGGTAAAGAGATTGACCGTGTTTTTTTACAGAGAAACATATCGGGTCCTGCAGCTAATTCCCTTCGCCAATTGATGCGAGATCGTGGAATAAGACCGGTTGAGGTGCCTATAGAAAAACTGAATCGCCTTACCAGGTCCAATCATCAAGGCGTGGTTGCTTTTATTACAGAAGTAAATTACCATGCGTTGGCTGATGTGGTTCCTAATTTGTTTGAATCAGGACGAGTACCATTGATTTTGATGTTAGATAGGATAACTGATGTTCGCAATTTTGGAGCCATCTGTCGCTCTGCTGAATGTATGGGAGTGGGAGCGGTGTTAGTTCCTTACAGGGGAGGAGCTCCAGCCAATGGGGATGCGATGAAGGCTTCAGCAGGCGCAATGAGTCGGATGACCATTTGTCGCGAGCACAATTTAAAAGATGCTATCGATTATTTAAAGGATTCAGGTTTTATGGTTGTTGGATGTAGTGAAAAAGGTGCCCAACCGATCTTCAAAGCTGATTTGTCGGCCCCACTTTGTATCATTATGGGCTCAGAGGAAGATGGCATATCACCTGAGTACTTGAAGCGATGTGATGCTGTTTTCAAAATCCCCATGATGGGTTCAGTAGGTTCATTGAATGTTTCTGTTGCGGCTGGTATGTTTCTATATGAAATCATTCGCCAAAAAAGTTTGCGCGATTCCAAATGAATTGGTCATTGTCAAATAATAAATCTGTTGAGAATCACCTTCGACTGATTCTTTTATTGGCATTGGCACTTCGTGTTTACGGACTCACAGCATTTTCACTTTCGAATGATGAATTGAGCGCTTTGTCGAGGCTTCAATTCAACTCATTCACTCAATTGATACAAGATGGCGTGTATCCTGATTTCCATCCCGCAGGAACACACGTGTTTCTTTACATATGGACTTCGATTTTTGGTTTATCTGAATGGGCGGTTAGATTACCCTTCGCAATTATGGGGGCTGTTTCTGTTTACTTGGTTTACCGAGTTGGTCGTTCTTTATTCAGTGAATCAACAGGTTTGCTCGCATCTGGTGCGTTGGCAGTGTTGGCATTCCCATTACTCTACAGTCAGATCGCGCGGCCTTATAGTCCTGGGCTGATGTGTTCAATGGCATCTGTTTTTTTTCTGATACGTTTTCTGGGTTACGATCGTGATCGAAATGGTGAGCCTGTTTCTAAAGGCGGTTGGTTGGATGTGGTTGGTTTCGTTTTGTCTGTTTCTGCTTGTATGTACATCCATTATTTCAGTTTCATTTTCGCTGGATTGGTTTGTTTGGTAGGATTGTTTTTTCTTGATAAAACCGTTTTATGGAAGTATCTGCTTTGTGGTGTGGGAATAGTAGCCCTGTACTTGCCCGGACTTGATATTTTCTTGCACCAGCTATCAAAGGGTGGTATTGGTGGCCCAGATGGATGGTTGTCGGCTCCAGGTCCTGATGCTTTCGGTAGCTACTTGGATTATGTATTCAATGATTCAAAGCTGTTGAAATTCATATTCTTTGTGGCCTTCACGGGAGTGGTCATGGTTTATAGAGGCAAGGTGGCATTTGCAAAGTGGCATGTTGTTTCCTTGCTTTTGTTTTTGGTTCCTTTCTGTGTGGCCTACTTTTATTCGGTGTATGTGAATCCAGTTTTCCAATATTCCATTTTGCTTTTTTCTTTTCCGTTTTTGTTATTGTTCCTTTTTTCGTTTTTTCCCAAAGAGCGCTATGGCATCACGGCCAAGATTGTACTTGCCATCACAGTTTTTGCAGGCTTTTACAGTACCGTTTTTGAAAAAAAATATTATCACAAGCAGCACTTTACCGAGTTCAGGTCAATATCGAATGATATAAATGCAACCTTGGAGGAGTATTCTAAGGATTCGGTTACTGTTATTGCCAATGTTCATGCGCCGTATTACTTGAATTACTATTTGAAGGATGGTTTTAGTTTGGATTCAAACAGTGTAACCAGAATATCCAATGAGTTCGAGCGTGATGCATTTAACAGCGTAGTCGCAAAATCCAATACACCGTACTTGATATACGCTTATTCAAATATTTATTCGCCCCCTGAGCGTGACTTGTTCATTCGTCATTTTTATCCCAATGTTGTGGAGCTTGACACATTTTTGAATTCCGGATTTCGACTTTATTCAAGGTCTAACGATTCAAGACCTGTGCAAACCTATCCAGACAGGCAAATCTTTGCCAATCTTAAATCTAACGATTACGCATATCGTTTTGACACGCTTCGCAAATCAGTTAAATTTTCAAAGTTGGATGAATACGGACCAGCTGTTAACCTACCGATAAAGGGTTCAGGTTTGGCTAAAGGGCAGGTGTTGATTGGAAAGGCGATAGTTTCTGATTATGACAGTCTTTCAGATCTCCACATCGTAATTACCGTTGAAACTAAAAGCAATAAGTATTTATATAAGTCCAATGATGCGATTCTATTCCGTTGTCTTTCGAAAGACTTGTGTATTCCTGTTGTGGTTGAATTGGAATCCGACCTACCTCAAGATGCGGAACTGAAACTTTATGTTTGGAATAAAGGTGGTCGTATTTTTAATCTACGAAGCTTGGAATTGGAAATCTACCGGTCTCGCCCAAACACCTTTTTCCCTCCTATGTAGGTTTCCAATACTTTCGCTTTCCAAATATCAGATTCTTTACATTGCATGATATCTTGGTCAAGAATTATGAAATCTGCGTTTTTGCCTTTTTCAATACTGCCAGTCTGACTTTCCATGAATGCTCCGAAAGCGGGCCAGATGGTCATCGATCTCAATGCGTCTTCGCGGCTTATTTTTTGCTCTGCTAAGAATCCGTTTTCAGGAAACCCCTTTTGATCTTTTCTGGTAACAGCGGCATAGAAGCCAAAAAGTGGGTTAATGTGCTCAACAGGGAAATCACTGCCTCCGATTATCAATCCGCTTTTTTCCATCAGTGTGTTATATGCGTATGCTCCTGCCATTCGATCCTTTCCAAGCCTGGTTTCGGCCCAATACATGTCGGATGTGGCATGAACGGGCTGGACGCTTGGAATGATCCCGGTGCCCACATAATATACGTAGTCGGCGGTGTCAATCACCTGAGCATGTTCAATACGCCACCTGTGGTTTTTGTTTGTAGCGGTATGCTTTTTGTAAATCTCCAGTAACAGCTTATGGGCTGAATCACCAATGCAATGGGTATTCATTTGATAACCTATGGAAGCTATGATTTCGGCAATGCTGTCGAGTTTCTTTTCTGAATGTATCAGAAACCCATAATGACTTGCTTTGTCGGAATAAGGCTGTTTGAGCAATGCGCCTCTGGAACCAAGTGCTCCGTCGCCAAAAATTTTGAATCCACTTACCTGTAATGATTCAGACCAGGCTTTCTTCCTGTTCTTGTACATTTCGATTTCATCGATATTTGCAAATGCATTGACTCTCATCTGAAGTTTTCCGGCTTTTTGCAGTGAATCGATGATCATGATAGTTTCCAAATCCAATCCTCCCGAAATCAATCCGGCATCGGTCACCATGGTGAGCCCAACTTCAAAGCAGTTCTTTTGGGCGTCAGCCAATGCAGTTATACTTTCCTCGGTAGTTTGCTTTGGTATTCGTTCCTGTATCAGATCAACAGCAGCATCAATCAATATTCCGGTTGGTTTATTGTTTTTGAATTCAATCACGCCTCCATTTACTTCCGCTTTTGGATTCAAACCCGCCAACTGCATGGCTTTGGTATTTACTATTGCAGCATGACCATCTATTCGCAATAGAAAAACAGGCTCATCGGGAAAGAGACTGTCGAGCATGCTGTTGTCGGGATACTCTTTTGTAGGCCAATCGTTCTGATCCCAACCTCTTCCGAATATCCAACCACCTGTTTTTTGATTTCGATACTTAACCAATGTGTCTAAAACCGATTCGAAAGTTTCGGTTCCAACCAGGGATATTTTTTTTAGGTCTAATCCATAGCCAAAAAAGTGGCAATGACCGTCATGAAACCCAGGATAAACGGCCTTGCCTTTTAAGTCGGTTCGGGTCTTTGAATCGTAACGTAGGATTTCCTTGTCGGATCCCGTTTCGATTATTTTTCCGTCTTTGATGGCGAAAGCCGTAGCAACAGAGAAAGTACTGTCAACCGTATAAACAACACCATTGTAAAAGATGGCATCTGCTTCAGGTGAATTGTTTTTGCAGCCGAAAAACAGCGTTGCTACAGTTAAGATTGATAAAAACAGGGTTGATAATCTCATGTTGTTTTATTCTTTATGGAAATTGGATGTATTGGCTTGAGCTAATGGGGTAACTAAAATGTCGTTTAGAGTAACATGTGGAGGTCTTGAAGCCGCATAATAAATGATATCTGCAATGTCTTCGGGTCGCAATGGCGTATAACCTTTATAAACTTGGTTCGCGCGCTCCTCATCCCCGCCAAATCTTACTAAAGAAAACTCGGTCTCGGCTGCGCCAGGGTCAACTGAAGTTACTCGAATGCCATAGGGAAGTAAATCTATTCGCATTGATTTGGTAAGCGCATCCACAGCGTGCTTAGTAGCGCAATAAACATTTCCTTTAGGATATGCTTCCTTTCCTGCAATTGAACTGATGTTGATGATGTGTCCGGATTTTCGTGCAACCATTCCCGGCATGATGGCTCTGGATACATATAGCAATCCTTTAATATTGGTGTCAATCATCACTTCCCAATCGTCAATATCTCCTTCATGTATTGGTGCTAGGCCGGAAGCCAGTCCAGCGTTGTTGACCAATACGTCTATCAACTGCCAATCATCTGACAGTTTTTGAATCCTTTCGGCTACTATATTTCTTTCTCGAACATCAAACGGCAACTTCAGAACCCTGGTGTTTGGATTTTCCGAATGGATTTCATGTTCCAATTGATTTAATCGATCTGATCTTCTTCCATTAATAATGACATCCCAACCATTTCTCGCGAAAATAAGGGCGGTCGATTTTCCGAAACCGGAAGTTGCTCCGGTTATGAATGCTATTGGCATGTTTATGGTTTGTTAAGCTTGCTTTTCCGATAACTGTAACTGAAATATATCACCAACCCTGCTATTAGCCATATGGCAAATCCTGCCCAATTTTTTACATGTATCTGAGCCATTAGGTAGAGGCAGCTTAAAATGCCTAATACCGGGATCAGCGACAAGCGGTTTCGAAATGATGCGACACCCATTGTCATAAATACAATGATGAAAATGAACATCGGGATGTAGTCAACATTAACTATTGGGTTTGCATGGTTTCCGAACCAAGTCGGGTCTACATAAATCATGAACCAACAAAATACTATGAATAGGGCAGGGGTGATATATCTGCCGTCAATGTACGGAACTTTGAACGACCTTTTTATGGTCTTATCCTTGTCTAAAACTAGCACTCCGCCGCACACCATTACAAAGGCGAACAGAGTTCCAATAGAGCATAAGTCCACCACTGTATCCATATCTATAAACAACAGCGGTACGCCAACCAATAATCCTGTGATAATTGTTGCAAAGGATGGGGTCCCGAATCTCGGATGAATGTTTGCGAATTTTTTTGGTAACAGTCCATCACGACTCATACTCATCCAAATCCTGGGCTGACCAAGTTGGAAAACAAGCAGCACGCCTGCCATGGCGATAACCGCACTCACCGCAATCATGCCACTGATCCAATCCAATCCGAGCGATCCAAAAGCAAATGCAAGCGGGTCGTCCACATCCAGATTCTTGTAAGGAACCATGCCTGTTAGCACCAATGAAATTAGAATATAAAGTGCCGTGCAAATCACGATGGAGTATAACATGCCCCGTGGAAGGTCTCGTTGCGGATTATGACATTCCTCGGCAGTGGTGGAAATTGCATCAAAACCTATGTAGGCAAAGAACACTGCAGAAACTCCTGCCAAGACGCCACCGATTCCTTCTGGCATGAATGGTGTCCAGTTGTCTGGCTTAACATAAGACATCCCAAGCGCAATAACTACGAGCACAACGATTAGCTTCAGAGCAACCATTAAATTCGATGCGTTCTTTGATTCTTTAATGCCGATATATACCAGGCAAGTTATCACGATATTGATCAGCATAGCCGGTATATCCATAATGAATCTGAATCCGCCTATCATGGGAGCGGTTAACCATGCTTTATAGGCTTCACCCTCCAATATTGTGCTATCGGCTACGCCAGTCTGCACCGCTTCGAAAGCACGCTTTGCTGAAAAATAATCGATGCCTGACCATGCCGGTAAGTGTATACCGTTGGGAAAGCCCAAGGCGGGAAGCTGCAAGTGGGTAAGTAGGGTAGAAAAATAACCCGACCAGGAGATGGCAACAACTATGTTGCCAATGGCATATTCCATTATCAGCGCCCAGCCAATGATCCAGGCAAATAATTCGCCAAAAGCCACATAAGAGTAAGTATAAGCGGAACCTGATACAGGTACCATTCCTGCAAACTCAGCGTAACAAAAGGCCGCAAATCCACATGCGATGGCAGTGAAGATGAAGAGTAATACAACTGCCGGACCGCCATCAGCACTGGCCTTGCCAATGGTACTGAAAATTCCAGCACCTATGATGGCTGCAATTCCGAAAGCGGTCAAGTCGCGAACCGTGAGGTGCCTTTTCAAACCAGATCCGTGAGATTCCAACAAGCCTTGCTCAGTTGCATCAGCTATTGATTTTTTTCTGAATAATTGCATAGAAGGATTTTGTGTGTCTTTTATGTGACTTCAAAAATAGCTTTTATAAGGTATTCTAGCCATAATCTTACATTTCAGAATATATTTGACCTATGGAAACGATGTCGACCATTTTTTATGGAGCGCTGCTGCTTTTGCTGGCATATAGAATTGGGTGTCGGTTCGATTTTGGTCTGCCCAAATGGGTTTTACCCGCTTTTTTATTGACCAAATTCGTGATTGGTGCCGTAGTCTTTTTCTTATTCACAGTTCATTATCCTGTCAGATCTGATGCCGATATATTCAAGTATTTCGATGATGCTGTGGTTTTATCCAATTATATGGAGGTTGAACATAGCTCCATTGTGCCAATAATGGTTCAATCTGAAGTCCCTCCCGAAGTGGGACCCCGTTTGAAATCATGGTATTCAGGTGGTGGATTCAATTTGTTCGACAGCAGCCGAGTCATGGTAAAGCTTCATATCCTGATGCTGTTGTTTTCTTTTGGCTCTTATCATGTGCATTCATTTGTTTTCGCTTTTCTTTCATTTTTGGGATGCATAGCCTTGCTGAAATCATTGAGACGAAATTCAAACATCAACATGTGGGTACTGCTTGGTTGTATGATGATTCCATCTTTCCAATTGTGGAGCTCGGCTCCATTGAAGGAGTCTGTTTCTGTTTGGCTGCTCATGGTTTCAGTTGCACGTTTTTATGACTATCTACATACTGATTCAAGGAAACAATTACTCTATTCTTTTTTAGTCTTAATTCCACTTTATTTTATAAAACCATTTTATGTTTTACTATTGATTCCTTGTGTTGTTTGTGCTGTGTTGGTCAAAGATGCTTCCTTGAGAAAGTACTTGACAATGGCCTTTGTTGGCGTTATGGTGATTTGGGTTTCAGATTTGTTTCTTGGCAGTTTATCTCCTATAGACATGATGGCTCGTAAACAAGGTGATTTCCTAGGATATTTCCGAGTACAAACCGCTGAAAGCATGTCCGCAATACCTGAATTGCAACCTGATTTACTTGGTCTTTTCAAAGTAATGCCTCATGCATTGTTTAACGCTTTTTTAAAACCCTTGCCTTGGGATTCACTAAATCCACTTTATCTGGCAAGTTCCCTTGAAAACATTTTCCTACTCGCTCTAATCGTATTAACCGCGATTCAATTCCGGAAAAACCGTCCTTTGCCCGAATCAAGATTCATACTGTTTGTGCTATCCTATTTTTGCGTGGTATTGCTCTTGTTAGGATTTAGTTGTCCTGTAATAGGTTCGTTAATGCGATTTAAGTCGCCGGCATTGGTTTTCGTGCCTATTGCCTTTCTGATGGCGACTCGTTTATTTGAACGCATTAAATCGACCAAGGATTTTATTGATTCGGCTACCCAATCCTGACGCAACAAGCAAAGGGATAATCATAAAAGGAATCAACGCCGCTTTGTACCTTACTAGTGCTCCCGCCACAGGTGTCACCATCCCGGTAACGGC
>JBJTQS010000346.1:0-3445 GCA_046075765.1 Bacteroidota bacterium | reverse complement strand
ATATCGTATCGGTTCGACCCCGATCCCGGGTACTCCCAAAAAGCTGTGCAAATGCATGGCTTTTTTGTTTTATCGCAACATTTTTAGGCATTTCCGAACAAACCATTGTTATTCATCAAAGAAATTTTGGTGAATCGATATTTCTGAATTACATTTCCAGTCCAAAACCTAACCATTTTGCGAGAACACCAGGTCTTTACATTTCGTCAACATATGTATGTCTCGACAGCAAAAAAAATGCTTGATTGGGTACGTATAATTGTTTGCGCCATTGCGTTATCAACCGCTACCTTAAATTCTACGGCACAAACCACCACTATCATCAACCCTAATGGAGATGGTGGCTTTGAGACTGGTACATCCTTTGCCAATAATGGATGGACGGTTGTGAATGGCGGCAACACCACTAACAGGTGGTTTTGTGGAACATCTGCCACTGGTTTTACAGGAGCAAGATGTGCATTTATCGGTACGGGATCAGGAAATAACAACTACGATATAACCGTTACATCTGTCGCACACCTGTATCGCGACATAACAATACCTGCCGGTCAAGCAAACGTAAATCTATCGTTCAACTGGAAAGGCTTTGGAGAAAGCGGCTACGACTATATCCGTGTTTATGTTGTTTCAAACACTACCGTTCCTATCGCAGGAACCCAGCTTTTTACTGGCCAAATAGGAGGTGATTACAACCTAAGCACCACGTGGCAAGCTGCTAATGTCACTTTGCCTTGCACTTTTGCTGGTACCACCCAGCGATTGGTATTTACTTGGATAAATGATGCAAGCGTGGGAACAAATCCCGCGGGAGCAATCGATAATATTTCATTGATCTCATCAGCGGCTGGTTCTACTTGCACACAGCTTCTTGGAAGTGGCGTAACCAACATACCTGCCCTTCCTTACAATTCCGGTGCCGGAACAACCTGTGGTGCCGGCAATGACTTGACAAGCGTTAACACTGTTTCTTGTGGATCTCAATTGTATTTAGGAGGCGAAGACAGGGTATGGGTTTTCACGCCCTCAAGTTCCGGTCAGGTTTCCATCGATTTAAATACACCGACTGGCTCAAGTTGGACAGGCCTTATGGTCTATCAAGGTTGTCCCGTTACGTCCTCATGCGGTGGCACTCCTGGAACTTGTATTGCGCAGTCACAAAGTTCAACCGGCAACAAATCCCTTTGCGTCAATGTTACCGCAGGAAACACCTATTATGTCATACTAGATTCTTATCCATCTCCAACTTGTAACAGTTACAATTACCTTTCCATTAGTGCGCCCTCATCTGGTGGTGGAGGTCCAAGTTGTGCAAGCTTATTGGGTACAGGATATACCTCCATCAGCTCCCTGCCATTCAATTCTGGTCAAGGCAGCACTTGTGGCATGGCTAACGATTTGACATCCATCAACACAGCCGCTTGTGGTGCCACTTACTATTTGGATGGCGAGGATCAAGTATGGGCCTTTACACCTACGGCAACGGGCCAAATCACCATCGACCTAAACGCCCCAACTGCAACTTACACAGGATTAATGCTATACCAAGGATGTCCTGTTACTGGACCATGCGGTGGCGTTTCGTCGGCCACATGCATAGCCCAATCACAAAGTTTTGCGGGCAGTAAATCCATTTGTGTAAATGTTACTGCCAACATTACTTACTATTTGGTTTTGGATTCATGGCCTTCACCTGCGTGTAACCCTTACACCAATCTATCCATTTCCGCTGTCTTAACCGGCGCACAGGGCACCGTATGCTCGAATGCTATTGCATTGGGTGCTCTTCCTGCAACTCTTAACAACCAAAATACCGCCTGCGCAGGAAATGATTACACATCTTCTACTCCGGGTATTTGCAACGGCACATTTGCTGCTGGTGAAGACCGTGTTTACTCATTTACTGTTTCTTCGCCGCAATGTATCGGTGTTACCATGACTAATTCAAGCAGCAACGATATTGGTTTCGCTGTATATCAAGGTTGTCCAGGATCTGCAGGCAGTGTTTGCATCGGTAGTGGAGGTGGCGCAACCCTGGGCACATTATCTGGAACCGTAACCCTTCCAGCTTCAGGAACCTATTTCATAATCATTGATTCCCAAAGCCCTACATCTGCGGTTTCTTATAACCTTCAAGTATCCTCCTTCGGTTCGGGAGCTTCCAATGACAGACCATTTCAAGCCATCGCAATCCCATTTAATGTAACCACTCCTGGCAACAACAGTTGTTCTGGAAATGCTGATGAACCTGGACAACCATCCTGTTTCGGACCCGTAGGAGCCAACACTTTGAATACGGTTTGGTACAGCTTTGTTGCACCAGCTTCAGGTTGTGTTAAAATGCGTACAGGCCTTGGCACACTTACAAATACCCAAATCGCCGTTTATGGTCCAGTGAACGGTTCAATAGCTGCTGGTTCAGGATCCACGCTACCATTCCTTGCATGTAACGATGATCTGCCTCCTTGCGGTTCGAATACTTATCCAACATCACAATTAAGCTTAACAGGGCTGACTCCAGGGCTCACTTATTACATTTCTGTTGATGGCTACGGAGGCCAAACAGGATCCTTTACCTTGTTTGTAATGGATTCTGGTACTGGCGGCACCTTGCCATTCCCTCCTACTCCTGGGCAGGACTGCTCGGTTTCATTTCCTGTTTGTGATGCCAATATTTCAGTGCCAAACCCGGGTCCACAAGCCGTAGGTAGTTCATGTGAATTCGGTAGCGGCATCAACTGTCTTGCTTCTGGGGAACGAGGTTCTTATTGGTACCGTATCAACATTGCCTCAAATGGATTTTTGGAATTCGATATTGTTCCAAACGATTGGCCGGGTGCTCCATCCACCACAGCAACCGACTACGACTTTGCAGTTTGGCAAACACGAACCGCAGGCACGCCTGGTCCAGCTGACTGTAACAATCTTGCGTCTGTTCCTCCTATTTCTTGCAACTACAGTTTTTTAGGGGTTACGGGATGCTTCAGCGCAAATGCTGGCACCGCACCTGCCGCTTACCCAGGATTTGGAGGTGCCTATCAGCCTAGGATTCCCGTAAGCGCAGGAGACGAATACCTGATAATCGTTTCCAACTTCACCAATAGTACATCAGGCTTCACCTTGAATTTCTCTACTGCCACACCATTGGCCGCAAATCCCCCTACCGGCGGCACACTTGTCTGGACAGGATCTTTGAATAATGATTGGTACAATCCTGAAAACTGGGGTGGTTGTGCCATACCAAAATGCACCTACAATGTAGCAATACCTCCAGTTGCCATTCATGTGCGTCGAGGCGCTCGAAGGCAGCCCGAAGAGCCTCGAGCTCCTCGGGTGTGAAGTGCTCCTCGAGGTTGACGCGCTTCGCGCGGTGCTGTGCACGCTCGGCGCGCACTTCGGCGAGGCGCGAGGCGAGCACCCCTTCGGGATCGATCAGTTGCACACC
>JBJTQS010000345.1:0-3009 GCA_046075765.1 Bacteroidota bacterium | reverse complement strand
AGTAGATTTTTTCAAATCCCATTTTTTCCGCTTCGCGGATGCGTTGGTCGATGCGGTTTACTGGTCGGATTTCACCACTCAAGCCCACTTCACCAGCAAAGCACACGCGAGCAGGCAATGCTATGTCTTCGCTGGAGCTCAAAACCGAACAAATAACCGCGAGGTCTGTGGCAGGATCCTCCACCTTGATTCCACCGGCAATATTCAAAAACACGTCTTTAGCGGCAAGTCGGAAACCACATCGCTTTTCAAGCACGGCAAGCAACATGTTCAACCGGCGGAGGTCAAAACCGGTGGCTGATCGTTGCGGTGTTCCATATACAGCGGAGCTGACCAATGCTTGTACTTCAATAAGCAATGGTCGTAACCCTTCCATGGTGGATGCGATTGCGATGCCACTCAGTTGTTCATCGATATGCGACAACAGCACTTCACTTGGATTTTGTACTTCTGATAAACCCGACGAGGCCATTTCGTAAATCCCTATTTCGGCTGTCGAGCCAAAACGGTTTTTGGTGGAACGCAATACGCGGTACACATGGTGTCGGTCCCCTTCGAATTGTAAAACGGTATCTACCATGTGCTCCAAAACCTTGGGTCCTGCTATGGTTCCGTCTTTGGTAATGTGTCCTATTAGGAAAACTGGTGTGGATGTTTCTTTGGCGAACTTCAAAAGGTCGCCGGCACAACCACGGATTTGTGATACGGTTCCTGGCGCAGATTCGATATCGGAAGAGAACAGCGTTTGAATGGAATCAATAATTACCAGCTGAGGTTTCAGCGATTGAATGTGTTTGAAAATGGACTGGGTGTTGGTCTCCGTCAGGATATAACACTCCGTATTGGATGATCCAATACGCGAGGCTCGAATGCTGATCTGTTGCTCGCTTTCTTCGCCTGATACATAAAGCACCTTCATTCCCTTGGAGCGCATGGCTATTTGGAGCATGAGGGTTGATTTACCAATGCCAGGTTCACCACCAACCAAAACCAAAGCACCGGGTACAAGTCCGCCACCCAGCACCCTGTTCAGCTCCTTTCCAGGAAGATTGATTCGAGTTAACTTGTCTGGCTCGATTTCGCCTAGCAATTGAGGCATGGCTTGTCTGCCACCGTCTTCTCTTGATGATGAGGCGCGCCATGCGGGAACTTGCGAAGGTCCTTGCTGGATTACCTCTTCAACATAAGTGTTCCATTCCCCGCAATTGGCACATTTGCCAATCCATTTGGGTGCGGAAGCTCCACAATTCTGGCAGAAAAAAGCCGACTTGGTCTTGGCCATGAAACAAACCTTACTGTATCTTGTAAAATTCCTTTTGAAGCACAGATGTGCCGCTTGCGTTATCGGCGGCAATATATAATCTGCCATCCTCCAACTCAACAAACTCCCACTCTGGTACCAAGTTGTTGTCGGTTACTATCGTATCGTTGTTGCCAGAAATGAAATCGAAGCTCAAAAACGCTTTGAAAATATTCGCATCTATACTGAAACTGGCAACGATATTGGTATCAATCTTGTCGATGTGAGTGTAAATATTACCTGTAGAGTCGATAGACAAATCCTTTGTTCCCACATCAGGCTTAGTGCTAGGGCACGTTGGAGCCGCAGAGAAATTGTAAACCGTGTAAAGTCGATCATCTTTGAATATCCAGTATTCTTGATAGTAGTATTTTTCGATATTTCCACCTCCAGTGTTACAGCCGAAGTAGGGAATGATTCCTAAATGATTCCGCTTCCATGTCCCTTGAAGCTCTTCTTTCATTTTCTTGGATGACCGAAGAAACATGTTGTCTTCACACCCGCTGGCAATCAGCATGGAAGCGAACAACACTATCCACAAAGGAGCTTTGAAAGGTTTTGCCATGGTCATTTGTACAAATTTAATACTTAAAGTGCATAAAATGGGTTGAAAGGAATCATTTGTTATGGCCTTTCAAGATCCTGGACTCGATGTCTGTTGTGGAGTATCCTTCAATCAAAGGAAGAGTAATTACTTTGCCTCCCTTGGAAGTGACAAAATCATGACCTACAATTTCAGTTGTTACATAATCGCCACCTTTCACCAATACGTCTGGGCAAACCAATTCAATTAATTTTTCAGGGGTGTCTTCTTCGAACAAAACCACCGCATCCACGAACGACATGCTGGCTAACAAGTAGCCTCTCGATTTTTGATCGGTAACAGGCCTGGCCGCTCCCTTCAATCGGGAAACTGATAGATCAGAATTCAAGCCCACTACCAATTTGGTTCCCAAATCTGCAGCCCTGGCGAGATAATCCGCGTGACCAAGATGGAGTATGTCGAAACAGCCATTTGTGAATACTATTTTTTGGCCCTCTTTCCGCCATTTTGAAACGGTTTCTGCCAACATTGACCAATCTTGAATCTTGCTATTTACGATTTCAATATGGTTCATCTTACTCGTTTTTTGTTTTTTCATTTCGCATCAGCATGAAAAATGCCCAAGCCCCTAAAGCCATAATTAGTACGGTTTGAGATGTGTGTAGCAATGTGGCGAACACTATTCCGTCTGTTGAGGTCACTCCAAAAATCTGCAACGCCTGAGATACCACGTAGTGAAAGGCGCCAATTCCACCTTGTACGGGTGCAGACATACCCAAGCCGCCCACAACAGTGATGAATAATCCCGTTGATGCGTCTAAGTGAAGCGTGGCTTCAAGACAAAAGAAACAAACATAGGTGATCAGGAAATAACAGAACCAAATAAGTATGGTGTGGAAAACAAACCACCCCTTTTTTTCCATTATCAATACGGTTCCCAGTCCAGCGATTATTTCCCTAAACAATTTCGAGATCCGAGCTCTTAGCCTGCTTTCCTTATTTCTCAGGAACCAAATCGTCCCCGTTGTAAAAATCAAAACTATAAACCCTGCGGACACCATTAACAGGTAGAAATTGTCTCCCAATTTTGTAGACAGGGGAAGTATCAGGTTTTGCTCTAGGAAAGTAAGTAAGGTTTGGAACTCGAATACTGCCACAATTAACA
>JBJTQS010000344.1:0-8097 GCA_046075765.1 Bacteroidota bacterium | reverse complement strand
TCAAATTGGAGCAGAATTACCGTTCCACAAAAACAATCGTTGAGGCCGCCAATTGCGTTATCGCCAATAATAGGAACCAACTCAAGAAATCCGTTTGGACTCAAAACCATGATGGCGAGTTGGTGCGTTTGATGAAAGCGCTTAGCGATAACGAAGAGGGCAACATCATTGCCAATACCATCATTGAAGACAAGATGAACTTGCGTCTTTCGAATAAGGATTTCGCAATCCTTTATCGTACCAACGCGCAATCCCGTTCGATGGAAGAAGCTCTGAGGCGCAAAGGAATCGCTTACCGAATCTATGGAGGCATTTCATTCTACTCTCGTAAGGAAATTAAGGATTTGCTCTCATATTTCCGAATGGCGGTAAACCCATCCGATGAGGAGGCCCTCAAGCTCATCATCAATTATCCGAAGCGTGAAATCGGCAAAACTTCAGTTGAGAAGATAATAGTAGCAGCCGAACGCGAAAACATCAGCGTTTGGAATGTTTTAGAGCGAATCAATGAAGTTGAGACAGGTATCAGCGGCGCCACCAGAGGTCGTATCGCTGATTTTGTTGCGATGATCCGCAGCTTTCAAGTGATGCTCAAAACGCATAATGCTTTCGACCTCGCCAGCCAGATTGCTCAATCGTCCGGCTTGTTAAGGGAGCTATACGCCGACAAATCCCCGGAAGGGGTTTCCCACTACGAAAACGTTCAGGAATTGCTGAACGGTATCAAAGAATTCACAGATAAAGGCACTACATCATTGCCTGCTCCATCCGCGGAAATCGAGTCGAAACCCGAACTAAGAACCCTGGATGTTTTTTTGCAGGATATCGCATTGGTGACCGATGCGGAGTCTGATGACAAGAACGAGGACACCGTTTCCTTGATGACCATACACTCGGCCAAAGGCCTCGAGTTCCCGAATGTGTTTGTGGTAGGCATGGAAGAGAACCTTTTCCCCTCTCAAATGGCGTTGCAATCACGCGAGGAGTTGGAAGAGGAGCGCCGGTTGTTTTATGTTGCCATCACACGCGCTGAAAAGCGACTGACATTGTCTTACGCCTCAACACGATACAAATGGGGCAACCTGGTTACTTGTGAGCCAAGTCGATTTGTGGATGAAATAGATCCCAAGTTCGTAAACGACATGACGCATGCGGTTCCAAGGCCTGTTCAAGTGAAAACAGGAAACAATTGGTCTGGTTTTGGAGGCCGTGGTGCCAAAGATCCCGCACCGGCATACAAGTCGAGGCCCGAAGGTTTCAAGAAACTCTCCAGCGTTTCCAAAACCCCAGCCACATCCACATCAACGGCCCCTTTCGAGGCTGATGACTCGTCAACCATTCAAGAGGGCATGGAAGTCGAGCACCAGAAATTCGGAACCGGCAAGGTGGTAAGGGTAGAGGGTGTTTACCCCGACTCCAAAGCAACGGTTAACTTCCCGGTGCACGGCAACAAACAGCTTTTGCTCAAGTTCGCCAAGCTGCGCATCCTTAAGTGAATTTGGCTTAAATTCGCTACTTCTTATTACCTATATTTTCATTCATGGAATACAACTCCGCACGCGAACAGCTTTTGATGCCCGAGTATGGTCGCAACATCCAAAAAATGGTCCAATATGCCATGGGTGTTGAAGACCGCGAAGAGCGAACCAAACTGGCTCGTTCCATCGTCACTGTGATGGCGCAACTGAATCCCCAGATGCGTGATATCGCCGATTTCAAGCACAAGCTTTGGGATCATTTATACTACATCTCCGATTTCAAACTCGATGTGGATGCGCCATATCCCAAGCCGGATCCATCCACCTACAAACTCAAGCCTAAGCCACTCAAATATCCAGGTAAGCAGATGCGCTTCCGCCATTATGGTCACATAGTGGAGGATGTCATCCAAGAGGTTTCTTCGATGGAAGAGGGCACAGCCAAAGAGCAAAGGATAATCAACCTTGCCAACTTCATGAAAATGCTTTACGTGAATTGGAACAAGGACACGGTGAACGATGAGGTGATTTTTGAAAACATCAAAACACTCAGCGGCGGTGCATTGGTGGTAAAAGAAGATGCGCGTTTGCAACATGCATCCGAACTGCCATCCGTTAAGCAAGTCAACAAAAAACAGAACAAGCGCTCTAGAAAGGGCGGTAATGGTAAGAACTACCGGAAGTAAACCATTCCCCTATGGCAAACAGTTTCGAAGTACAAGGCGGTTGCAAGCTCAGTGGTGAGATTACTCCCCAAGGTGCCAAAAATGAGGCATTGCAAATCATTTCGGCAGTCCTGCTAACCGATCAGCAAGTGACATTGTCGAATGTTCCAGACATCCGCGACGTTAATAAGCTCATCGACCTACTTGCATCCTTAGGCGTAAAAGTCGACCGTAAGGGAAATGGCGTAGTGGTTATGCAAGCCGATCAGGTAAATATGGATTACCTCGAAACAGCGGAGTTTGCCAAGCAAGCTGCCGCTTTGCGCGGATCCATCATGATCGTGGGTCCACTCTTGGCGCGCTTCGGAAAGGCATGCATTCCCAAGCCCGGTGGCGATAAAATCGGTCGCCGCAGGCTCGATACCCACTTCATCGGTTTCATGAATCTGGGTGCGCAATTCGACTTCGATGGTAAGGAAGAGTTTTATCGCGTTCAAGCCCCTTCATTGAAAGGATGTTATATGCTGTTGGATGAAGCCTCCGTTACGGGCACAGCCAACATCGTTATGGCAGCCGTGTTGGCGCAAGGCACCACCACCATCTACAATGCCGCCTGTGAACCCTATCTGCAACAGTTGTGCAAAATGCTCAACTCCATGGGCGCTCGCATAACAGGAATCGGTTCCAATATGTTGGTAATCGAAGGCGTTTCAAAACTTGGTGGCTGCTCCCACAGGATGCTACCCGATATGATTGAGATCGGCTCCTTCATCGGATTGGCAGCCATGACGGCCTCCGAAATTACCATCAAGAATGCCGGTATAGAGCAACTCGGAATCATACCCAGCGTTTTCAAACGATTGGGCATCCAAATGGAATTCCGTGGCGACAACATTTTCATACCTGCTCAAGAGCGTTATGAAATTGATACTTTCATCGATGGCTCCATCCTCACCATTGCCGACGCCATTTGGCCTGGATTCACCCCCGACCTCTTGAGCGTTGTGCTGGTAACAGCCACACAAGCCAACGGCACCGTTTTGATTCATCAAAAGATGTTCGAATCGCGATTGTTTTTCGTGGATAAGCTGATCGACATGGGTGCACAAATCATCTTGTGCGATCCTCATCGGGCCACCGTTATCGGACTTAACCGTAAGCATGCATTGAAGGGCATTCACATGACTTCACCCGATATCCGCGCTGGGGTGGCCCTGTTGATTGCGGCCCTTTCGGCAGAAGGTAAAAGCGTGATTCACAACATAGAACAGATCGATCGTGGGTATGAGCGCATCGATGAGAGGTTGAATGCCCTGGGCGCCTCCATCAAGCGTGTTTGACCCGTTTAGTTTTTGGTATTATATTTGTATCAACCTCCGCAAAACAATCTAATAGCTATGAAAAAATTGAGAATTCTGTTGCTGATCGCTGGTGTTTCCACCATGGCGTTCGGCTTTACCAATCAATTGAAGCCTGCCGGCACCAATATCGGCGACCGTGCCATCGATCTGGCCTTCACCAGCCCTGAAGGCAAAACCATTTCCCTCTCATCGCTGAAAGGCAAAATCGTGTTGTTGGACTTTTGGGCCTCTTGGTGCGGACCTTGTCGCCGCGAAAACCCGAATGTGGTGGCTGCCTACAACAAGTATAAGGATGTGAAATTCAAAAGCGGAGCTAAAGGCTTCACCGTGTTCAACGTTTCACTCGACAATAACAAAGACGCATGGATCAAGGCTATCCAACAAGATGGCTTGGTATGGCCAAACCACGTAAGTGACTTGGGGGGATGGCAGTCCAAACCCGCTCAGATTTACCGCGTGAACTCCATTCCAGCCAGCTACCTGATCGACCAAAACGGCATGATCATCGGCAAAGACCTCCGTGGTCCAGCCCTCGAAGAAGCCCTCGAAAAGTTGCGCTGATTTTAGTAGAATAGCTCCAGAAAATTCAAACCCGGTCATGTGCCGGGTTTTTTCATTTTAACTTTGCTGACAAATTGACCCATAATATTGATTGGCAAGGAATTTGAAAAACTCCCACCGATATTTCATTTTCATCGTTAATCTACCATAAATCATGAGCGACAATCCGCAAGGGAATCAAGAATCAATTGAAAAAGAAGAAGTTAATACAGGGGGCGAACAACCAACAAATTCAACCGAAACAGAAGAGGCAGGAGCCCATTTGTCTGAAGAGGAAAAACTGCGTGCACAATTGGCAGAGTCCAATGATAAGTTTTTGAGACTTTTCGCCGAATTCGACAATTACAAGCGTCGCGCCAACAAGGAGCGTTTGGAATTGATTAAGGCGGCTGGCTCTGAGATGATTATCGCCTTACTTCCCATCCTGGATGATTTTGAGCGAGCCATGAAGTTTTCACAAAATGCAGAGAGCAAGTCTGGTGTTGAACTGATATATCAAAAACTGCGATCCACCTTGGAGGCAAAAGGATTGAAGCGCATGGAATCAATCGGTATTGATTTTGATGCGGATTTGCACGAAGCAATTACCAGCATCCCCGCTGCCGACGAAAATATGAAAGGTAAAGTGGTTGATGAGGCGGAGTGTGGCTACATGCTCCACGATAAAGTCATCCGCTTTGCAAAAGTGATTGTAGGCTCATAACGGTATCAATAATAAAATGGCAAAAAGAGATTTTTACGAGGTGCTGGGAGTTGGCAAGGATGCCAACGAGGGTGATATAAAAAAGGCTTACCGTCAGATGGCCCTCAAATACCATCCCGACAAAAACCCTGGCGACAAAGCTGCTGAAGATAAATTCAAAGAGGCTGCTGAAGCCTACGAAGTGCTAAGCGATGCCGACAAACGCAGACGCTACGACCAATACGGACATCAAGGCGTTGGCGGTGCAGCGGGAAGTGGAGCCCATGGCATGAACATGGAGGATATCTTTAGCCAGTTCGGTGATATTTTCGGTGGCTCGCCATTTGAGAGCTTCTTTGGTGGTGGAGGTGGAGGTGGACGCAGGTATGTAAACAAGGGAAGCAACTTGCGCATCAAGGTGAAGCTTACGCTTTCGGAGATTGCCAATGGCGTTGAGAAGAAAATTAAAGTCAATAAAAAGGTTTCATGCGGTTCCTGCAGCGGCTCCGGAGCTTTGAACGGTTCTTCGTTCAGCAAATGCGGAACATGCGGAGGCAGTGGCCAAGTGCGTCGTGTAACCAACACCATATTGGGACAAATGCAAACGGCATCTACCTGTCCATCATGTCAGGGCGAAGGTCAAACCATTACCAATAAATGCAAGAGCTGTAACGGATTTGGCACCATGCCTGGCGAAGAAGTCATCTCCATCAACATTCCTCCAGGTGTTGGCGAAGGCATGCAGGTCTCAGTATCTGGAAAGGGAAATGCCGCTGAGCGCGGAGGTGTTCCAGGCGACTTATTGATTGTGATTGAGGAGCAGGAAGATGAATTACTCAAGAGGGATGGTAACAATCTTTTGTACGATTTATACGTTAGCATTCCCGATGCTGCCCTGGGTACTTCCGTAGAGGTTCCAACGGTAGATGGAAGGGCGAAGATCAAAATCGAGCCGGGAACCCAGGCAGGAAAAGTGTTGCGCCTCAAAGGCAAAGGACTCACACAGTTGAACTCGAATTTCAAAGGAGATTTGTTGATCAACATCAACGTATGGACGCCGCAAAGCCTATCCTCGGAAGAGAAAAAAATCATGGAGAAACTACGCGATTCCGACAACTTCAAACCAAGTCCCGGAAAAGGCGATAAGTCCTTCTTCGAAAAAATGCGCGAGTACTTCAGCTGACCCCTGTTGGTGTTCCGCATATTTGGTTAATTTGGCGAAATACTCCAACAATTTCGGCTATGAGCAGGAAAAAACTATTCATCATCGAGGATGATCCAATGTTTGCAGAAATGCTGAAGGATCATCTTTCTGCACAACGTCCCAACTGGGAACTGCACCATTTTGCAACAGGCGAGGAAGCGGTTAAAAACGCTTACCTGGAGCCTGCGGTCGCCATCATAGATTATCATCTTGACTTGAACAATGCCGGTGGCATGTCGGGCATCGACACCATGACAGCGCTGCACAAATCCTCGAAAAACACGCATTGCGTTTTCCTTTCGGGACAGAAAAGTTACGGACTTGCATTGCAAACCATTTCGCACGGAGCTACCAACTACGTGATGAAAGACGATGCGGCTTTTGCCGAAATCACCCGGATTTTGGATTCGGTCAATTGATTTTCTACGCTTAATAATTTCATATCAAAAAGTATGATCCTCCAAGTTAGGAACGTTACCAAACAGTATGCCGCACACAAGGCTCTGGATGATGTTTCATTGGATGTTCCACAAGGCAGCGTGTTCGGACTACTTGGTCCGAATGGAGCTGGCAAAACATCCTTGATCCGCATCATCAATCAAATCACCGGTCCCGATGCCGGAGAAGTGTTGTTCGATGGACAGCGTTTGTCGCCTCAGCACATTTCCATGATCGGCTACCTGCCCGAAGAGCGAGGCTTGTACAAGAAGATGGAAGTGGGTGAGCAGGCATTGTACCTGGCGCAGCTCAAAGGACTATCGAAGAAAGAAGCGATGGACCGCTTGAAGTTTTGGTTTGAGAAATTCGAGTTGAAAGGTTGGTGGAAGAAAAAAATCGATGAACTCAGCAAGGGAATGCAGCAAAAGGTGCAGTTCATCATCACTGTTTTGCACGAACCCAAATTGCTCATCTTGGATGAGCCTTTCACAGGCTTCGATCCCATTAACGCAGGCCTTATCAAAGATGAATTGCTTCGCTTACGCGACAAAGGAACTACCGTGATTTTATCCACACACCGCATGGAATCGGTGGAAGAGCTTTGCAGCCATATCGCTTTGATAAACCGCTCCAAGAAAATTTTGGATGGCGATATTAGTCGGCCACTTTGCCCGCCACTGACCAGGTCAGCGGGGGGATAGGCCAAATGCCCATCAGTGGCAGCCCCATGGGGAACCTGGGGCAGTTGGCGAGTGCAGAAAAACTGCTGCCAGCGTTCCCACAGATTGGCCATGGCTGCAGTCCATCGCTGGTCGTGGTGACGATAGCCCTCTGGAAAGGGGCAGTCAACCACCCAGATGGCGTAATGGTCCAAGTCCGCCTGGGTGAGTCGCTCAAGGGCAATGCGGAGGGTTAAGCCAGGGTGGGGTTCCATAGGGATAGGGTGGAGCGATCAGAGACCAGATAAACAATTACCCACTTGGGTAGTCGTGGCGCTGTCCAGCAGGTCGGCCCTTTGATAGAGGTGGTAGGCCCGTACCCAACCTCGCTGGCCAGGTTGAATTAATCGTTGCTTTAAATCAATGGAGGGAGGGGCGATCTCCACCGGTGAGTCAGTTTCTCGGGGTGCCTGATCCAGATCCGCCCCGGCGGGAATAGAGCAAATCTGCAGGGCTAGCCAACGGCTTTGATCGGCTTGGGTTTGTACCCTCATCACCCTAACAATGCTACCCACGGGTATGACGGGTTCAGGAGTTGCCCCAGGGGATTGGGTTGAATTGGGACTAGCGGTTAGGCCCAACCCTGGTGGGGCAGCGGCTCGCACCTGCCACAGAGACCCCAGGGGTACCTGGACCACTATTTCCTCGGCTAACTGGAATAGGGGCTCACCCCTGATCCCGTTGGAGGTGGTAACCATAGGGGCTGCCCAGGGCAGGACCAGAAGATGGTTTTGGTATTGCTGCCACCAAAGGGCCCCCGCCCCCCCCAGCAGAGTTGCCACCAAGCCCCCCCCAAGCCAGACTGGCCAAAGGTCTCGGGTCCGGGGCTGAGGCCGCTCGGAAACGGGGGGGGGCACCGGCGATGACGGATCGGTTGGGCGGACCAGTGGGCCGGCGGGTAAGGTGGTCGGAGTCAGGACTTGGGGCTGCAGCCCCATCAAGGCCACGCTGACATTGTCGTGGCCATTGAGGCGATTAGCTTGCTCGAT
>JBJTQS010000343.1:0-7523 GCA_046075765.1 Bacteroidota bacterium | reverse complement strand
CCAGGAGTCCAATTCACGGAAGGGCCTGCATTCCCACTCAATGTCGCCGATTTACCAATACAAATTGCAACGTCAGGACCGGCATTTGCAATAGGCAGGGTGTTTACATTGACTATAACACTATCCGAATCGGTACATCCGTTAACATCTGTTACCGTAACCGTATAAACTGTGGTGATGGTAGGCGCTACCTGAATACTTTGAGAGGTAGAACCATTGCTCCATTGGTAAGAAACGCCACCTGAAGCGTTCAATGTCGCTGTTTGTCCTACGCATATTGTTGCGTCTGGACCTGCAAAGGCGTTTGGATTAGGATAAACCGTAAAAGGTTGACTGATCGTATCCAAACATCCATGAGATGAAGTACCAATGAGCGTGATGTTATAAGTTCCCGGATTCGTGTATAAGTGTGTAGGATTGGCGGAATTGTCAGTTGTGCCATCCCCGAAATCCCAAAACCAGCTATTGATGGCACCATTAAATGTGCTAGAATTGTTGGTAATAAGAGCCATAGTTCCCAAGCAAACTCCTGAAGACTGGGTGGTAAATGCCAGGTCTGGAATTGGATAGATTTGAATGTTTCTTGGACGAACATCTGTGCATCCTCCAACAGTAGTTACTGTAAGCGTAACGAGTTGCAACCCTGGTGAGGAAAATGCATGGGTAGGGTTTTGCTGTGTAGATGTTGTGCCATCACCAAAATCCCAGGCCCATCCAATGATGTTGCCCATTTGTGTGAAAGACTGATCAATGAAATTGATGGGCTCATTCACACAACCGAAGTTATAGCTGAAGTTGGCTTGTGGTAAAGGATAAACATTGAATGTGCGCATGGCCGTGTCTGTACAGCCTTGTGCGCTAGTGACTGTTAGAATTACGGTATATGTGCCGTGTGTATTATAAGTATGAACGGGATTTTGCTGTTGCGAAATGTTACCATCGCCAAAATTCCAGCTCCATCCAACGATTGACCCCGAAGTGATGGTGGATATATCAATAAATTGCAACGGCTGAGTGATACAAAGGTCATTAGGTGTAAAGTTGGCTTGTGGAAGCGGGTTTACATTCACCGTAGTATTCAATATGCCTGAACAGCCATTGGCGTCGGTAATGGTAACCGCATAGTTACCACCCGTTGTTACCGTTATAGTCTGGGTTGTTGCACCTGTGTTCCATAAGTAAGTACTACCTGGGTTGCCAGCATTGAGAACTGCACTTCCACCACTACAGAAAGATACGTTGCCTAAAGAATTCGAGAAGGAACCACCTTGGCTGACCTGTGCAGTGGCTGTTGCTGAACAACCTTGGGAGTTTGTAACAGTGACAGTATAATTTCCAGCAGCGCTTACATTAATTGATTGTGAAGATTGTCCATTTGACCATTGGAATGTAGAACCCGTGTTGCCAGCATTCAAAGTTGCCGTGCTACCAGTGCAAATAAAGGTATTTGCGAGATTTACAACAGGCAATTGATTAACGTTTACTGTAGTAAACGATGTAGCGCTACATCCATTGGCATCTGTACCGGTAACCGCATAAGATGTAGAAGATGTTGGTGATACGCTAACGGTTGCGGTATTGGCACCAAGCGGACTCCATGAATAGGAAATGGCGCCCGAAGCCGTCATGGTAGCGGTTTGCCCTACACAAATCGATTGGTTCGGAGTAACAACGATAACAGGAAGAGGCCTAACGGTAACTGTGGTAGTTGCAGATGAAGAGCAACCGGTAATATCGGTAACTGTTACCGTATAGTTGGTAGTAGTTGTTGGTGTTACTGTTATGGAAGATGTTATGGCTCCTGTAGACCAAATGTAATTGGTACCGCCCGAAGCGAATAAAGTGGCTGATCCTCCCAAACAAACTGCTTGCGGTAAACCAGCTGAAGCGATTGGAGTGGGATTAACTGCTATACTATGTGTTGCAGTTGCCGTACATCCAAAACTGTTGGTGATAGTTAAGGTGATGGTATAGTTTCCTGGATTGGCATATGTTACAGTTGGGTTTGATGCAACTGAAGTTTGACCATTTCCAAAATTCCATGCATATCCTGTAATTGTTCCTGATCCAGGACCTGAAGTGTTGACCAGCGGCGTAACACTACCCTGACAAACTGTGGTGGGCGCATTGAAAGATGCTATTGGTAAAGGATTGATGGTAACAGGTACGGTACGGGTGGCAGAACAGCCATTAGAAGATGTAACAACCAATGATACATTGTAGGTTCCAGCTGTTGAATAGGTAACAGATGGGTTTTGCAATGTGGATGTAGTACCATTCCCGAAGTTCCAAGCCCATGTTGAGCCAGCTACAGGAGTGGAGGTGTTGTTGAAAGCAATTGTGCCACCTGCACAAGCCGAGCCTGTTGTGAATTGTGCAACTGGAGCCGTATTTATCGTAATTGTATTAGTTACCGTATTGGAACAGCCATTGGATGCCGTGGCAACCAATGTCACTGAATATGTTCCTGCAGATGGAAAGGTAAAAGTTGGGTTTTGTAGTGTGGAAGTTCCCAAACCTGCAAAATTCCAGGAATAAGAAACCAAAGTTCCAACTGTTGTAGTAGATTGATTCGTGAATTGAACTGCTGAACCTGCACAGCCCGAGGGTGCGGTAAATGCAGCTGTTACAGTGTTGTTGTTCGTCACCACAACCGTATCCGTTGCAGTACAATTTCCATCGTTAACGGTAACGATATAAGTACCTGGTCCGGCATTTATTGTTTGTGTTGTGGCGCCAGTATTCCATTGGTAAGTATAGTTTCCTGTTCCCAATGATGCATTGGCAGTCAAAGCGGCTTGTCCACCACAATTTACTGCTTGATCTGGTCCAGCATTAACAACTACACCCTCTACAGTAATGCAATAAGAATAAACCTGCTGACCATTCATGGGGCAGGCGTCGTCGCGAACAGTTACTGTAAAGCAATAAGGGTTGTTGGATATTTGAGATGTAGTAGGAGTCCAACAAAAGGTACCAGTAGGTCGGCTTCCGCCGGATGTAGTGAAAGACGCTCCTGATATACCACCGTCCCAGTTTACAGACACATTCTGATTTGCATCAGGATCAGCGGACAAGATATTGAAGCAGAGTTGTTGACCTGCACATACAGAAGTATTGAAATTATTGGTTCCGTTGATTCCTGTCAGTGTGGGTAGATTGTTATTGCAATTCAAAACGGTTACTTGGATATCACGCTCTACGGATCCAATTAATACCCCGTTTCTATATTCACGAACCAAAACAGCCATAACGGTAACCTGAAGTGCCGTAGGTGTCATACAGATATCCCCAGTGGCATTATTGAAGGATACCGCCGGTGTTGATGCCAAAGGACTAGTTGCAGAGTACGGAGCATTGTATTGCACCGTTGTGTTGGCATTTTGGTAAGGTGTTATCAGGGAGTAAACGAGCGAATCGCCATCCACGTCAGTGGCTCCGTGATTAAAGCAAAATTGCTGCCCTAGGCAAGCGAATGGAACTGGTTTGTTAGAGAATGTTGGAGAGTTATTGCAAAGTCCGTTAAGGTTATTGAGCGATGCATATATATAAAAGGTGTTGTTTGCAGGATTTGCAATGTTGGTGATGGCAGCATTTCGGCAGCAGAGCTGATAGCTTAGCACCCAGTCGCTACATTGAAGAGGAAGAGTTACTACACCTTCGTAAACCCATTCTTGAATACCGGTGAAGATACCGCCTTGGCAGGTAGATACTGCGGTTGTACATAAAGGAGTAACCTCTTGACCGGTTCCGGGTATCGGAGTACAAGTCACAGAAAGATTTCGCCCACATGATGCAGAACGAATATTCACGGTTGCACTGGTTGGAGCCGCTATACCTACACAATCGCGGTAAAACGATAAACGTACTTTGTAGGTGTTACCGCCAAGGCATTGATAGGTCAAATCTGCACCCATGGAGTGGCTGGCCATGGATTCTTTCGGGCTGAGGATCGCGATAGCCAAAATGGCCAAGGTGATCAGGGTTGTCTTTAGTAGATACTTTGACATCGCACTAGGATTTAGAAGGTAGGAGTCGCTCAAGACTACACACTAATATACTGGCGCTCTTTACTGCAAAACCCGCGAAAAGGTTACCTTAATTCAGAAGTAAGTTTTGTTGGGAAAGCTGATAAAACATTATAAAAATAAAAATACAGTACATTGTTTATCAATCAATTAAAAACAAATCAATGATTTGCAACTGAAAAGGCTGATTGATTAGCGTGTAAGAAATCCGTTCATTTTGCTCGATTTCCACCAAAACGCTTGAAACCTGCACAAAAAGCAAAAAACCCTACCAAACGGCAGTGTTTTTCGATTAACTTGTTGGATATCAATTTTTTCTATCCAAAGTGAAGACCCTGGATATATTGAATCCGAAATGAATATCACCTTTAGACCACTTTCCAGTTGTCTCCGTAAGGAAAGTCTTTTCGGTCATGGCTGGTGCGTTGGTAAAATGAAGTTGAAACACGTGCCCACCAGTTTCAATATCAAAACCCAAAGAGAGCGGGTTAGTGATTCCGAGGCTATTATCGAACTGGTTTTCAAGACCATAAAAATAATCCACCGTTAAGGCGATTCTTTTTGACAATTTAATCCTGGAGCCTATTTCCAGATGGTAAGTGTCATGCTTATCGGTGGTTTTTTGAACAAGGTTCCGATGAACCATTATTGGTGCTATTTGCAAGGAGAATGCGTCTGAAAACTTTCTCCCAACGATTATTTGATGGTAGTAACCCAGCCTTGATGTTTCGAAATTCTCACGAGTTGGATCAGACCATTTCATGGCATTTCGAGTGATGCCTGTAACCAAGATAACCGATATGGGAATGTTCTTACCTCCCCTACTTTGCCAAACTGCACGATACTTTAAGAAGCCATCAACTTCTTTATACAGTGAACTTCTGCCGATGCCAACTGTAAGCCGATCGGTAATGCCATAGTCGAGACCCAAACGAATGGTTGCCGCATCCAGTCCGAAAGCTTCGTAGCTTCCACCTCGAAGTGAGCCAAACCTGTGCATGATTCTAAAATCCAATACGCCACCAGCAACATGCTCCAAGGAATGAGAGCCAATGACTCGGGTTGACTTGAATGCGTTTTTCACCCGCTCAACTTCCTCTGTCTCATCGCCAAGCAATCCAAGTAGGTCGTCCTGGGCATGTATTGGATTAAAATAAAATAAGGCCGCTGCAAGCAGCGGCCCAAACAATCGTGAATTAATATTCATCTCTCGAAATATTATTTAGCTAAAGGTGCCAGATCCACATCAACGGTCACCTTGATTTTATCTGCAATCTTAGATGTATAAGCCTTTTCGACTTTGATATCATAATCTGCCAATAAAACCACGAATTCAGATTTACCATATATTTTACCTCCCTTTATTGTAAAAGAACCTGCAGCGGTAACGTCTTTCGTAATTCCATGCATCGTTAACTTTCCAGAAACTTTAACAGGATAAATTCCATCCACTGTCCATTTCACTGAAGATGCGTTTTCGATAGTTCCTTTGAAAGTTGATTTCGGGAACTTCTCAGACTCCATATAGTTTTCGTTGAAATGCTCCTTCATCAGCTCTTTCTCGAATTCAAAAGCGCGAATCAACATAGTGAACTCCATTTGCCCGGTGGCTGGGTCAACCACACAGGTGACTTTCTTATTTGTAGCTTCTATGTCTTCCACAGCTGCCTTGGAGAAGAAAGAAATGTTTCCATCCTTGGTAAAATACTTTGTTTGTGCATTTGAGATTACTGAAACTGATGCAAACAGCATCACGAGCATTACTTTATTCATGTTTTGATTTTTTGGGTTATTAAAGGATAATACAACGAACCATGACAACGTCTGAGAGAATTCCACTGCACTCACCTCTGATGGTAATATCCTGACCTTCGGTGAGCGACTTCAGTTTATCATGATATGTTGAATCTATAGCACAATCTATGCCAAACAACAGGTCATTGGTTTCCAGCATCAATGATTTATTCGAACCATCTGCTGAAATAGACTTCACCTTGCCAAATACTTCAATTAACTGACCAGTATAGATAGAGTCAGCCTTTGACTCATTGTTTGTGTAGGCATCAAACAACTCCGTTGCTGAAATTTTAATTTCACAAACTGCCTCGGAAACATTGGCTACGGGTTTATTAACCCATCTGTAAATAAAAAAAGTGCTTGCCAGAGCAATTAAAGCTAAAAGAAAGATAAAATGCTTTTTTTTCATAATGTGTAATCAATTGTTGAGCGCACCTGCATTTGCCCAAGCTCTCAATTTATCCATATTGCAGTCGGTGAGTGCTGGCGGACTAGGTGAAGGAGGCATTCGATCTGCGCCTGAAATGAATCTGTTTTGCTGGACCAAATTGGCGATACTTGCTTGGTTATCTAAAATTATATTGTTTCCCGCAGTGGCGGGAGCCGCATGACAACCAAGGCATCCATTGGCTTGCAGCATGGGGGCAACGGTTCCGGAGTATGTGACTGCCGTAGTATCGCAATTGGCTACGTATAACTCCTGCTCCACATCATAATAACATCCCGAAAACAAGGATGTTAATCCTATCGAAATAATCACAAGTAGTGCTTTTGCCATAGGATTAGTTATTAGGAGCTCCTTGAGAAACCCAAATTTCTATCTGACGGATTTCACATGCTGGTAGCTTAGGTCCAGATTTAGGCATTGCAGAATAACTGGGCAGATGATTGATGGAACCAGTTAAAGCACCAGATTGGGCGGTGGCATTTACGCCTGTCCAATTTGACAAATTGATGGCACCAGAAGGCGATGCTCCTGAATGACATCCGACGCATTTTGATTGTAAAATTGGCTTTACTGTGCCATTATAAGTCACATTCAGCGTGTCACATGGCCCGATAGCCTGGTCACAGAAATTATTTTGCGCTCCCTGCTGAATCCAAGTTTGTATCAAGTTGATTTGAGCAGATGATAATGGACTCTCCGAGGGCGGAGGCATTATTTTATCAGGATCATTCTCGGTGATTACCTCCCACAGTTCGTTAGTGCCTGCAGTATTCATCAGATTTGAGTAGCTGGTAAGAACAACCCCATCTTGAGCAGAACCAGCATTGTGGCAGCCTGGTTGAGAACAATTGGATACCAACAAGGGGAGGATTTGTTGTTCAAAGCACACAGAATCCGGATCACATGGGATGCCGCTGCCTGCACCGTTTCCAGTGCCATTACCCGTGCCATCATCGATAACAATTGGTTGAGGGATTTCATGCTTGCAACCCGACCCAACAAGCCAATAACAAACAACTACACAAAACAACTTTCTAACCAATGAATTCATTTAAAATTGAATTTCACGACTAAATTACAAACGTTTACCCAACAATGTTATTGTTAGGTTGAAAAATATGTCACAACCTGAATTTTAAATAAAATATTGGCGTTTAAATCATTAAACAAGCAACGTAAATGTTTCTACAAATAATTATATCTCCGAGATAGTAATTATCATTGCAATCAAATAACGGAACCATTGGAAA
>JBJTQS010000342.1:0-2695 GCA_046075765.1 Bacteroidota bacterium | reverse complement strand
ACACGTCAATTCGAGGTTTCGATGCCATTTATCCTGCATGAATTCAAAACCCCGCATCTTGGATTGGCTATGCGTTACAAGTGGTTTGTTATTGGTTCGGATAGAATTGGCGCATTCACAGGCATATGGAATAACACAGGTTACGATCTGTTCTTCGGCTTCAAGTTGAACGTATGCGAAAAAGGGGGCAAGAGATCTCCCTCGTGCCCTGCGTATTCCAGACTGTAATTATTTCCTTTTGAAATTACCGGCAACAACCAACTCCTTGCCTCCAGCTGAGTAGTCGTAAAAGCCGATCCCTGATTTTCTGCCAAGGTTGCCTGAAACAACCATATTTACCAGTAATGGACAGGGTGCATACTTTGGATTGCCGAATCCGTCGTGCATGACTCTGAGTATTGATAAGCAAACATCCAATCCAATGAAATCTGCAAGCTGCAATGGTCCCATCGGGTGGGCCATTCCTAATTTCATTACCGTGTCTATTTCTTCTACTCCAGCAACGCCCTCATATAGCGAGTAAATAGCTTCGTTGATCATGGGCATTAGTATGCGGTTAGCAACAAAGCCAGGATAATCATTCACTTCAACTGGTGTTTTGCCGAGTTTTCGCGAACATTCGAAAATGGTTGAGGTGACTTCATCTGATGTGCTATATCCTCTGATAACTTCGATCAGTTTCATGACTGGAACAGGGTTCATAAAATGCATGCCGATTACTCTGTCGCCTCTTTTTGTAACTGACGCGATTTTGGTAATGGATATAGATGATGTGTTTGATGCCAAAATGGTATCTGGTTGGCAATAGGAATCCAGTTCACGGAATAAGTCGAGCTTGATGGATATGTTTTCCGTAGCTGCTTCAACCACCAAATCTGATTGAGCGACGCCGTCCTTCAAAGAAGTAAAGGTTTTTAAATTGGAAAGTGTTGAGGTCTTTACATCTTCGCTGATTGTGCCTTTGGATATCATCCGGTCTAAATTTGCTGATATGGTGGATATGGCTTTATCCAGGGCGTCTTGCCTGATGTCAATCAACGAAACGTTGAATCCATTTTGAGCGAACACATGGGCAATGCCATTTCCCATGGTGCCAGAGCCGATTACTGCGATGTTTTTCATAATTGTAATTTTTATTTGCCTTTTCTTTCAAGAACAGTTTTGATCGTGTAAATCATGATCTTTAAATCTAGCGCTAAAGACATGTTTTCAATATATATGATGTCGAATTTCAATCGCTCTATCATTTGTTCAACGTTTTCGGCATAACCGAATTTTACTTGTCCCCATGAGGTTATTCCCGGACGAACCTTGTGGAGATGTCTGTAGTGCGGAGCCTGATCCATGATTTGGTCGATGAAAAACTGTCTTTCAGGTCTTGGTCCTACTAAAGACATGTCGCCTTTGAGCACATTCCAAAATTGCGGAATCTCATCAAGTCGGACCTTCCTCATGAACTTCCCGAAAGGAGTTACGCGATTGTCATTTTCGCTTGAAAGCTTTGGCGTTCCTTTTCCGCATCGGTGCGCATCGATCGGAATTTATAGATATTGAAGGGCAGTCCATGTAGGCCTATGCGTTCTTGGCTGAAAAAAACCGGACCACTGGATGTGATTTTTATGATAATGGATACTATGAGGAATACCGGCGACAGTAATATAAGCAAAACGGCCGATGCTAAAATATCGATCAATCTTTTGAGCCCTTGTTGCCAGATGGGCATCAGGTATGGAGAAATTTCGATTAAAGGAGCACCGTAAATTGAATTCATTTTAACAGAGCCGGATAGGATGTCATACATGTCTGGTATGATTTTCACAATGACTCCTGAATCTTCCAAGTCGTTCAAAATTCTACCTATGCTCTCATGTTCAGATGACTCGATAGCAATGATGACCTCGTCAATTTTATGCGTGTTGATCAAATTCCTTAAATCCTTAACTGTGCCAAGATGTTTGAGTGTTTCTTTCAGCAATTGCCCGTTGTTTTCAACCACACTGACGAAACCGATAAACAGGTTTCCTTGACTTTCCTTTGCCGCTATCAATTCATTGTAAAGTGCTAATGCTTTTTGATTGCTTCCAATCAATAAAGTGTTGAAGCCGATTATGCGGTTTTTTATCTTATGGCCTGCCTTTGAAGTGATATAGAACCTGACTATGGATGTCAATGTGAAATGGGTCCCAAACAAAACACCTATTGATTCGTAATATGATTTGTAGGAGACGATCTTGTCGTCAAGTATAACAGCAAAGAAAATCACCAACACTCCCAATGCAGATATGTATAATGTCTGGCCGAACTCTTTTAATCTGGATTTTCTGTAAATATTGGAGTAGGTTCCGATAAATGCATAAGCTACCAGCCATCCTATGGGAAGTAAAATGGCGCCATACCAAAACTTAGGGTCGTCGGGTAGCTTATGTAAAATCGGTTCGGCTTCAATTGCGGCCTTTCTATACAGGTAAAATAAAATCCAAGCTGCTGAAGCAGTCAGATAGTCACATATTATGTATTTAAGAGCCTGAAGCCTATTGTTCATCAGAAGTGAACCACTTTTATATTATCAAAGTAAAATGAAGCTTTCTGGCTTCCACTGTTTTTTATACCCTTCAAATAAATTTTAAACTTGTTTGAATAGGAGTAAGTTGATACCACATAACCCAGTTGAATATAGATTTTATTCCAATCCTGT
>JBJTQS010000341.1:0-5870 GCA_046075765.1 Bacteroidota bacterium | reverse complement strand
AGGGAACGTCCTATTATCGCTTGCGTGAAACCGATCTTGATGGAGCAGAACAGCTATCCTCCATCATTAGGGTTTCATTGAACGATGATTTTAAGCCAGGCTTTGCCATTTTCCCAAATCCGGCAAAACACGAGCTCTTTTTAACTGCTAAAGACAAACCTTCCGGATACCGACTTGTAGACGCCATGGGAAGGACACTTATTCAAATTCCAAACGAAAACAATTTAGTCAGTCGTGTAGATTGCAAAGACCTTCCAACAGGCTTTTATTTTGTAGTAGATGATGCTGGCTTAGCACAAAAGCTGATCATTCAATAAAATTAAAAAGGTCCGCTCACACGGACCTTTTTTTCAATAGTTTGGAATTTAAATTAAACCTTATTTCTTGGGTTCCAACAACTTGAAAAACTGATCAAGCTGTGGTAGGATCACGATCCTCGTCCTGCGATTTTTTGATCTTCCCTCATCCGTTTCATTTCCGGCAACTGGAACATATTCGCTGCGACCGGCAGCTATCATACGAGCAGGATCAACACCAAAAGATTTTTGCAACTCGCGCACAATCGAACTGGAACGCAAAACACTGAGATCCCAGTTATCACGAACCTTATCGGTCGATATGGGCTTGCTGTCAGTATGTCCCTCCACCATGAATTGCACATCAGGCTGGGCTTTGATTACAGCTGCAACTTTCCCCAGCACCTCTGAGGCACGGGCTGTGATTTCATAGCTTCCTGATTTGAACAACATCTTATCGGAGATGGAAATGAAGACCGCGCTCCCTTCGATGTTAATGTTAACATCATCGTCGTTTACATCCTTTAAAACACCTTTCAAATTCAAAGCCAAATTCATGTTCAATGAATCCTTGCGGGCCATGGCCGTTTGAAGATCCTTTATATAGGCATCCTTGGAAGAAATGTTTTCCAACGACTTACGAATACTCTCTGATTGTGCGGCAGAAACAACGGATAGGTCCTTCAGTTGATCCAACATGGTGGTACTATTTGAACGTAGCGAATTCATTTCGGCCTCCATGCTGCTTATACGCCCTGCCTGCTTTTCCTTCTCAGACAAACAAGCACTCAACTGGTAACTGAGTTTGTCATTCTCGATTTTTAATTCCTGGTTTCGCGACAATTGACTTTTATATTTCTTGGATGAAACACAGCCAACTGAAAATAACATCATCAATGAAATTGTAAGAGCAAGAAATTTTTCGTTTTGCATAAATAAATTGGTTTGTTGTTTTTCACATTACAAATAAATTCCAGCAAAGTTAATCATTAGGTAGCCGAATTTTGGAGGGTAAAGACAATGGGTTACATTTGCGACATGCTATTATTAAAACCAGGGGATTTCCCCGACTACGAGTTGTTGGATTGCGGCGACTTTGAAAAGCATGAGCGTTTTGGAAACTACATAACCATCCGTCCTGAGCCACAAGCCGTTTGGGCAAAAACGATTTCCCAAAAAGATTGGAACAAGAGAGCTCATGTTCGTTTTATTCCAAAATCCGGTTCCTCCGGCAATTGGCAAAAATTGCAAGATATGCCCGATCGTTGGCACATGGGATTTGAAATAGAAAAAGGGCATTCATTGAAATTCAGGTTAGCCCTCACCTCATTCAAGCACGTTGGTATTTTTCCTGAGCAGGCTGTTAACTGGGATTACATCTTCAAACAAACGAAAAGATTGAAGTCAGCCTCCCCAAAGGTTCTGAACCTTTTCGCATACACTGGAGCCTCCTCTTTGGCAGCCAAAGCGGCAGGAGCTGATGTAACCCATCTTGATTCCGTTCGGCAAGTTGTGACCTGGGCTCGCGAAAACATGGAGCTCAGCGGGCTCGACAATATCCGTTGGGTAATTGAAGATGCCATGACTTTTGTTCGCAGGGAACACAAACGAGGAAAAAGATACAACGGCATCATCCTCGACCCTCCTGCTTATGGACATGGTGCCAATGGTGAGAAATGGAAATTGGAGGATATGATTGCCGAGCTTACCCATCTTGTTACGGAATTATTAGAGCCCGATGACCGGTTTTTACTGATGAACACCTACTCGCTTGGTTTCTCATCCATCATCATCGAAAACCTCTTGAATTCCACCTGCCTCAAAGGCAGCTTCGAGACAGGTGAGATATTCTTGCAATCCAGCGCAGGATCCAAATTGCCACTAGGCGTTTTCGGAAGAACCAAATAGCCTGAAAAAACAATTTTCTCTCCTTCGTGTTTCCTAAATATGCAAAGCACCATGCAAGGTTTGTTAGTGATTACCATTTGCTCGCTGATGGGCGTGGTATCGTGCGGATCTGAATATCAAAAATCAAACGACCATCAAAAAATGACCGACCAAAATCAAACAAATAAAAACCCATATTACTCCCGAACCGACACAACTCATCTGAATGTCTCAGATAAAGAATGGGAAAAAGTACTTGCACCTGAGGTTTATTACATATCCCGCGAAAAAGGAACCGAAAGAGCATTTACTGGTAAGTATTGGGACTACGAAGGATTGGGAACCTACTTCTGTGCCGCCTGCGGAAACGCACTTTTCAAGTCCGATACAAAATTTAGCAGCTCTTGTGGATGGCCAAGTTTCTTTGAATCGATTCGCCCTAACGCTGTCAAATACTTGCCTGATAACTCCTACGGTATGCGAAGGATTGAAGTGACTTGCGGGAGATGCGACGGGCATCTCGGCCATATTTTCGATGATGGTCCTGCCCCAACCTACAAGCGGTTTTGTATGAATTCCATTGTTTTGGATTTCGAGCCAGAAAAAAATTAACTGTTTGTAAGTTCAGATTTTATAATTTTCGGCTGTGAATACCCCGAAACTTTATACTACTCCTTTCAACATCGCTGTTATTGCAGCAGGACTGGGTTTTTTTGTTGATGCCTTCGATCTTTTCCTTTTCAGCATATATAGGATTCCAAGTCTTACTGAATTAGGATTGAAAGGAGATCAACTGCTGAAAGACGGCGAATGGTTGCTGTCCATTCAAATGGCTGGTATGATGGTGGGAGGTATTTTAACCGGAATCATAGGCGACAAAAAAGGACGTGTCGCCGTATTATTTGGCTCTATATTGCTGTATTCTACTGCCAACATTGCAAATGCATTCGTTGAAGACACTACCACCTACGCCATCATTCGGTTTTTAGCTGGCGTGGGGCTGGCTGGCGAGTTAGGGGCAGGAATTACGCTCGTAAGTGAAACCATGACCGTTGAAAAACGGGGGTTGGGAACAATTCTGGTGGCGACCATGGGAGCGCTTGGGGCTGTTAGCGCCGGACTGGTGGGGGATTTCATTTATTGGAGACATGCGTTCTTGATAGCTGGCATTGCAGGACTACTCTTGCTACTGCTAAGAGTAAAATCCTTGGAATCCCACATGTTTCAAAAGGCCACTCAACAAGTAGGTTTAAAGCGCGGATCATTCTTAAGCCTGCTTTCAACCCCTCGAAGGGCTGGTCGCTACTTTGCCTGCATTCTGATGGGTGTTCCAATCTGGTACAGTGTTGGACTACTCATCACATTGTCGCCAGAATTAGCCAAGGCAGGAAACATTTCAATTTGGAAACTCACCACCGCTTTCACACTTTTTCAATTGGGTATCACAACAGGAGATCTGAGTAGTGGAGTGATTAGCCAAATAGCAAAAACGAGGAAAAAAACCATTTTAGCCTTTATGGCAATTGCCCTGTTGGGAACAGCTGCCTTTTTCCATGGCTTTGCCTCAGGCGAGACGAACTACATAACCTGCTTCATCATGGGACTGGGATGCGGATACCTATCCGTATTTGTGACAACCACTGCCGAACAATTCGGCACCAATTACCGAGTCTTGGTTACCTCAACAGTAACGAACTTCATGCGAGGTTCCGTTACCATTCTGATACCGCTTCGGGCGATGCTTGAAAACCACATGACGCTGTGGTGGAGTTTGGTAGTTACAGGAATAATCGTTTGGGTTTTGGCCATTACCAGCACCCTGCTGCTACGGGAGACCTATGGCCGCGATTTGGACTTCTTGGAGTAGTTTTTAAGCTCTTACCCAATCTATCGCCTCTCCCTCGTTCACGAAAAACTTGGTTTCGAATCCTGTTGGCTTACCAATGATTCTTCTAATGGCGATGTTGTTCAAAAAGTCCAACGAGGATACAATAGCATGTTTTTTGAGAGCGGAATTGACTAAACGAGGATACCAGCACCTCGAAGCCCATTGCTCATCCTGCGGCAAAATGGTTGACATGAATTTCAAATCACTTACACATCGCTCAACTTGGTTTTCACGCAAGTAGGCTAATATAAACCTTAGTCCTCCCCGGAATTCATCCGCGGAAGCGTAACCTTTCCACTTGAGATGAAGCAACTTTTCCTCGGAATCGAAGGCTACCGTTAGGAAAAACTTGTCGAAAATTATACTCTCGGCAATCATAATTTCGCGAAACTATAATTATGTCAATACCTGTCAAGTAACTTTTGGTTAACGTCAGCTATATTTCAGCGAATACCTATTCATTCTTGGTAAAAAATTCCCGCATGGAGACAATTATCACTCAATAAAGTAATTTTGCTACCTATGACAAAAAAACAAGTTAGAACACGATTTGCCCCAAGCCCCACCGGACCTTTACATATGGGTGGTGTTCGCACCGCATTGTACAATTACCTTTTCGCCAAGAAAAACGGCGGCGACTTCCTGCTTCGAATCGAGGATACCGACCAAAACCGGTATGTTGAAGGTGCCGAGCAATACATCATCAATGCACTAAGCTGGTGCGGAATCAAGATCGATGAAGGTGTTTCTGTTGGCGGCCCCTTTGCTCCATACCGGCAATCTGAAAGAAAAGAATTAGGTGTTTATCGCGATTATGCGGAGCAATTGATTCGCAATGGTCATGCGTATTATGCTTTCGATACGGCAGAAGAACTCGAGGCCATGCGTAAGCGTCTAGCAGAGGAAGGCAACCCCGCACCGACTTACAATTTTGCTATTCGACTCACCATGTCCAAGTCCATTTCGCTTGGATTGGAAGAAACCAAATCGCTTTTGAACGCAGGAACCCCTTATGTGGTTCGTTTAAAAGTTGAGCCGGGCCAGACCATACTACTCAACGATATGATCAGAGGTGAAGTGTCCTTCAGTTCTGACATTCTTGATGATAAGGTTTTGCTTAAATCCGATGGCATGCCTACTTATCACTTGGCTCATATCGTTGACGATGTGCTCATGGAAATAACGCATGCCATTCGTGGAGAGGAATGGCTTCCATCAGCACCCGCTCATGTCATGATTTACCAATACCTGGGCTGGGAAGACCGCATGCCCCGCTATGCCCATTTACCGTTACTTTTAAAACCCGAAGGAAACGGAAAGCTCAGCAAACGCGATGGCGATAGATTGGGATTTCCTGTTTTCCCGTTGGAATGGACCGACCCTTCAACCGGCGAAGTTTCGTCGGGGTACCGAGAGAAAGGCTACTATCCGGAGGCCTTTGTGAATATGCTGGCTTTACTGGGCTGGAACTCTGGAACAGAGCAAGAATTATTTTCAATGGAGGAATTGGTTCATGCTTTTTCGATGGATCATGTTCATAAGGCCGGAGCACGTTTCGATCCTGAAAAAACACGGTGGTTCAATGAGCAATATCTGCGCAAAAAACCAGCGAACGAAATCGCTCAGCGGATTTCCAAATTGGTGGAAGCTACTTTCGAGCTAACTGAAATCGACCACAGGCTCAATAATGCCTACTTGGAAAAAGCTGTTGAATTACTCCGCGACCGTGTGCAATTCGAACATGAAATGCCTGTTGTTGGGTCTTATCTTTTCCAAGCACCAAACTCCTACGAAGAAAG
>JBJTQS010000340.1:0-9630 GCA_046075765.1 Bacteroidota bacterium | reverse complement strand
AGAGGCAAGATCCAATGTCACAATGCGTTTATTGAACAGGATTCTGGAAACTTTGCGTTGTACAATACGCAAGGCAAGACCTTCTGCGATGGCTGATTTACCCACACCGGGCTCACCAATCAATATAGGGTTGTTTTTCTTGCGACGAGAAAGGATTTGCGATACGCGTTCAATCTCTTTTTCGCGACCAACAATAGGATCTAATTTACCCTCTTCGGCAGCTTTAGTCAAATCGCGACCGAAATTGTCAAGAACAGGGGTTTTGGATTTAGAATCACCTGTCTTTTTAGTAGGGTTGATGCCAGGTGTGTCATCGTCCTTGGAATATGGATCGTCATCGTTGGGGTTCTGAGGTGCTTCAGAACGCATATTGGAACGGAACATATCCAATTCTTCGCGCAGTAGATCGTAGTTCACACCGTATTGATTCAGGATTTGGGTGGCGATGTTATCCTCATCTTTCAGGATAGCCAACAAAAGATGTTCGGTTCCTATAATATCGGATCGATAAATCTTTGCCTCGAGGTAGGTGATCTTTAAAGCCTTTTCAGCTTGCTTGGTAAGTGGCAGGTTTACTGTACGAGATCCCGCGCCTGATGTGCCACGAACAGCGCCTTCAACTGACTTACGCAGTTCGCCTAGGTTAATAGTTAAGGATTTAAGGATCTTAATGGCCATGCCTTCGCCTTCACGTATTAAACCAAGCAGAAGATGCTCGGTTCCAATGTACTCATGTCCCAGTCGAACAGCCTCTTCCTTGCTGTATTGGATAACATCCTTGACTCTGGGTGAAAATTTTGCTTCCATATTGGATTGGTTTTGGTTTACAGGTTTTAACGGAGCTTCTCGTAAAATGTTCTAATGTTCTTTTGAAATAGCTTTTTCATTACAAACATACTCTGAATCAGTCGCGAGAGGCCTCTTGAATTGTTGATATTATTACAGATTTTTCAACACAAAACATGCCATAAATTGAATACATTCGAAAGTGAATTTAAGTAGTCCAAAAACACTCGCAATTTGTCACCTTATAAATCTGAATTCCAAAGGCTTAGTTCCTGAAGGCAGAGGCGGTGGTGGGTGTGTGACAAATGTTCAGTTTTCATAATCGGCACTTAGGCCAAATAATCGTTTTAAAACATATCAACATATCAAATGTCAGCAGGAGAAAAAATCGTTAGGATCAACATTGAGGAGGAAATGAAAACCGCTTACATCGACTATTCGATGTCGGTGATAGTTTCAAGGGCTCTGCCCGATGTTCGCGATGGTTTAAAGCCAGTACACCGCCGAGTTCTTTACGGAATGTTGGAGTTAGGGGTGATGTCTAACAGGGCCTATAAGAAGTCCGCTAGGATCGTAGGGGAGGTCTTGGGTAAGTATCACCCGCATGGTGACAGTTCTGTTTATGACGCCATGGTGCGTATGGCGCAAGATTGGTCATTGCGATATCCTATGGTTGATGGACAAGGTAACTTTGGTTCCATTGATGGCGATAGTCCTGCGGCCATGCGTTACACAGAGGCCAGGCTGAAAAAGATCGCTGAAGAAATGCTTGCGGATATCGACAAGGATACCGTTGACTTCAGATTGAATTTCGATGACACCCTGCAGGAGCCAACCGTTTTGCCGTCCAAAATTCCAAACCTGTTGGTTAACGGGGCTTCAGGGATTGCGGTGGGTATGGCCACCAACATGGCGCCCCACAACTTAACTGAGGTGTTGGATGCCACCATGGCCTATATCGATAATAAGGATATTGCTGTTGAGGATTTGTTGCAATTCGTTAAGGCCCCTGATTTTCCAACCGGAGGCATCATTTATGGATACACAGGCGTTCGCGAGGCGCTGCTGACCGGCAGAGGCCGGGTGGTGATGCGTGCCAAAACCAACATTGAAACGTTGGATAATGGCCGTGAACGCATTATCGTTACCGAGATTCCTTACATGACCAACAAAGCGGACATGATTCGTAAAACCGCTGATTTGGTAAATGAGAAAAAACTTGAGGGAATTACAGACATACGCGATGAGTCGGATCGCGATGGAATGCGTGTTGTTTACGAAATTCATCGTGATGCCCAGGCAGCTGTTGTCTTAAATAATTTATTTAAGTACACTGGTCTACAATCCTCTTTTTCAGTTAATAATATCGCATTATCAGCTGGCAGGCCAGTGATGTTGAACCTCAAGGACTTGATTGTTCAATTCGTTGATCACCGCCATGATGTTCTCATTCGAAAGACCAGGTTCGACCTGAATGAAGCTGAGAAAAGGGCTCACATTCTTGAAGGGTTGCTTATCGCATTGGATCATTTGGACGAGGTAATTGCGCTGATTCGCAAGTCTGACACCCCTGATGTAGCCAGGACTGGATTGATGGGGACCTTTGGTCTTTCGGAGATTCAAGCCAAGGCCATCTTGGATATGCGATTGCAGCGACTGACCGGACTGGAGCGTGACAAGATTCGCGAGGAGTATAACGAGTTGATGAAGTTGATCGCCCATTACAAGGAGATTCTTGATAGCGAGTCGCTTAGGATGCAAATCCTGAAGGATGAAATGGCCGAAATGCGCTCCAAATATGGTGACGACAGGCGTACTGAGATCGTTTATGCAGCCGATGAGATTTCCATGGAGGACATTATCGCCGATGATGCTGTGGTAATCACCATCTCCCACATGGGTTACATCAAGCGGACCCCATTGAACGAGTACAGAATTCAATCCAAGGGTGGTAAGGGCTTGAAGGGGGCGTCTACACGTGATGAGGACTTTGTGGAGTACCTATTTGTGGCGACCAACCACAACTACATCTTGCTCTTTACAGAAAAGGGGAGGTGTTATTGGTTGAGGGCATTTGAGATTCCTGAAGGAGACAGAACAGGTAAAGGCAGGGCGATTCAGAACATCATCAGTATGCCTGCCGACGATAAGGTTAAGGCGTTTATTAATGTTAAGAATCTAACTGATGAAGAGTATCTTAACAACAATTATATAATCCTTTGCACGAAGGATGGTACAATCAAGAAAACCTCCTTGGAGGCTTATTCCAGGGTTCGCCAAAGCGGTATCATAGCCATCAATATTCGTGAAGAAGACCAATTGCTGGAGGCTAGGTTAACAAGTGGCAGATCAGAGATTCTAATGGCTCTTAAATCGGGCAGGGCGATTCGCTTTAATGAATCAACGGTTAGGCCAATGGGAAGGAATGCCACCGGTGTTAGAGGGGTTACCTTGGCGGATGAGCAAGACGAAGTAGTGGGCATGGTTTGTGTTAATGATAGCAAAGCTGAAACCATCTTGGTAGTATCAGAAAACGGATACGGCAAGAGGAGTGATCTTGAGGATTACCGTGTTACCAACCGGGGTGGTAAAGGTGTTAAAACTCTGAATATCACTGATAAAACAGGGGATTTGGTGACCATCAAATCGGTACTTGAGAACGACGAACTGATGATTATTAATAAATCAGGAATCTGTATCAGGATGGCGATTGGTGATATTCGGGTGATGGGCCGAGCTACACAAGGCGTACGGGTGATTAAGTTGAATGAAGGTGATCAAATTGCTTCAGTAGCCAGAATCGATCAGGCATTGGCAGACGTGGTTGCCGAGTCGGAATCTCAAATCGAAGAACTGGATTCCGAAAATACATCCATTGTAAATCCGAAATCAGAATTCGGTACGGAATTTGGAAACGAAACCGACGAGGGTGAAACAAATGAAGGGAATGAAAACACGCCAGAAGCATAAACTCAAATTAGTAAATCATAAATAAATTAAAATGAAGAGATTATTAAGTTTATCTATAGCAATTATTTCACTAAATAGTGCAGTGGTTGCGCAGCAAAACAAAGTGGTTTCAGCTTGGAATTATTACAAGCCTGAATATGATTTGTTGGATAAAGCCCGGACAAACATCGATGAGGCCTCCGTGCATGAATCTACCATGGGAAAGGCCAAAACCTGGTATTACCGTGGACTTATTTACCAGAAGATCTATAAGCACCCCAAGTATGGCAACCTGGATGAGATGGCATTGGAAAAGGCCTACGAATCCTACAAGAAAGCCCTTGAGCTTGAGCCTAATTACGAGCACAAAGACATCATAAACCAGAACCTTGACATGTTAGCTGGTAATTTCTTTGGCCGGGGTTTAGACGAATTTAATGCCAAGGCTTTCGAAAACTCACTTAACTCTTTTCAGTGGGTATTAAAAATCAGTCCGAACGATTCTAAAGCAACTCTTAACAGTGCTTTATGTGCTGAACGAGTGGGCAAATTGGATGTAGCGAAAGGTTATTATGCCAGTTTGGTTGCCACCAAACAGGCTGACGCCTACGTTTTCCTCAGTTTAGCCAGCATCCTTAGAAAGGAGAATAATATCGACGGTGCGTTAACCACTATTATTGAAGGCAGGAAAAGTTTCCCTGAAAATAACCCTTTAATGATTGAGCAACTGAACATTTATCTTAGTACTGGTCGTGAAAAGGAAGCTAGTGAGTTCATAGACATGGCTATACAAAGCGATCCAAGTAATGCAAGCCTGTATTTTGCCAAAGGCACTTTAAATGATAAGCAGGGCAAAAAAGATATTGCAGAGACCGCATACAAGAAAGCTATTGAATTGAATAACAAATATTTTGAGGCATATTACAACCTTGGAGCCATGCATTTTAATACGGCTGCTGAAATGGTAAATAAGGCTAACGACATTCCGGCCAATAAAATTGCTGAGTATGAAGCAGCAAAAAAGAAGTTTGAAGCCAAGTTCCGCGAGGCGGTACCGTTTTTGGAAAAGGCACTTGAGCTTAGCCCAAACGATGTAAGTACCATGGAATCCCTAAAGCAGATTTATACCAAACTGAACCAATTGGACAAGGCATCTGAAATGAAAAAGAGGATAGAGGCTGCTAAGTAATAGTTGAGCAGGATAATGTGAGAATGGGGAGTAATATCCCCATTTTCAATATATTACATATTTAACATAATATTAATTATAGGACTTTATGGTGGACTAGAGTGTATCCATGGGTGCCCAGGTTTACAGTTAAATTACCTGGATATTGGTGCTAGGAATTCTAAAACTACCCAAGAAACTTGGGTCCTAATTTTTCATTCATTCTTGCTTCCTTTTCCAACGGCATGGATTGATAACCGTACACCAAAAATTGTTGAATGTATGCTTCAAGGAAATTGCGCGCTCCGTTGAATCGTTCAAATTGTAATGTATGGGTTAGCTCGTGTGCCAAAATCCTAGCATCCCCTTTCCGATCATTATGTATGAAAATACCATATCCCAAACAAAGTCCATGGGCGTCTCCAAAATCGAATCCAGCCTGGTCCATGACTTTTCCCAGAGTTGGGCTTTTCACTTTTGGCATTTCATCTACATGTAGTAAACGGACCATTTCAGGTTTAATACATCCGATTGCGTGTGCAAGTTCAAGTTGGCGGCTATTGAGTTTATTGCCTGTCCTAAGGGTAACGGACTGGTGGTAAGCAAACCATTTAACCAATGAGTCAATAAACTCAGCTGGGACCTTTTTCATTTTATTTATTTAACATAATAAATGACAAAAGAGACACTTTCTATTTATCTGATTCTATCGGCTGATTTTACCAATAAATCATCCTTATGGATGTATCTGCGAGCCACGAAAAACAGAACAGGTTGTATAGCGTTCACATAGATTCCCGCCAGGAAAACAACCTTTCCCTCACCTACCAATGATTCCGAAGCATAGAAGGCCAACACAAGTAGTGCAATGGAAAGTAGCGAACCGAGCCTACACAATTTCATTTGTAAAGCCCTCCTTTTGAAGTTGAAAATGGCCACAACAGCCACTAGCAGTACTAGAAGATTGACCAGTAATAGTCCATAATTTGGTTCCTGGGTGGCGTTTCCTAAAAGAGACAGCATTTGCATTTGGCCTTCACTATCCATTTTTTCGCCGAATGGTAGGATAAAGGTGGATGCTGATATTGCAACGGAAATGACCAAAAACAGGGACTGAATTCTTTGTATCATATTATTCTGGATTTTCTTCAAATTTAATGTCCAAACGCTAACGATTTTGCTCTTGTAATCAATTCATTTGTAAAATAATTTGATACAAAATTTGCATTTAATGACTTTTGGATTTATTATTGCATCGTAGTTGGTTTATCCAACTTTAATACTTCTGATCCCGAACATTTTCCAAACGGGGTTATCTCAGACAAATCCCTTCTTGATCTTCTAATCACCTATTTATTGGTTTAAATTTTCGCCTGTTGATGGCGATTCCATTCAAAGGACTATCCTATTTTAATGTATACTATAGACTCGCTTAACGAAAAGCTACTGCCAGAGCTTAAAGATCTGGCTAAAAAACTCAAGGTTTCCGGTATTGATGGCCTGAAAAAGCAAGAGATCATTTACAAAATCATTGATTACCTGGCTGCCAACCCAGACACGGTTCTTCCTGAAGAGCCCTCAAAAAAAGCTGCTGAACCTGCAAAGCAAGAAGAACCAGCCACGACCGAAGAAAGCAGCGCGGCTTCTGATGACGGAAGTAGATTTAAAAGAAGAAGAATCGCTCCTCCAAAGTCCGACGATAACACCGGTGCAGTTCAAACGCAACTTCCTTTAACCGCACCTGAAACTGTTGAGGTTATTATTAAAAAGGAGCCAACTGCGCCCCGTCCAACTATAGAAAGGCCTCAGCACGACGCCCCACCTGCTAGGGAGTATTCAAACAACAACAATAATAATAATAATAATAATAATAACAGGGACCAATTCCAATCTCGAGAGCGTCGTCCAATGGAGTCAGTGCTCAATGAGTTTGACAATCTGGTCAGTTGCGAAGGAGTCGTAGAATTAATGCCCGAAGGTTTTGGCTTTTTACGGTCATCCGATTATAATTATCTGGCCTCACCTGACGACGTATTTGTTTCCCAATCTCAAGTAAAAACTTATGGGTTGAAAACCGGTGATACGGTTTTAGGATCTGTTAGGCCACCACGAGAGGGCGAGAAATATTACCCTTTGGTTAGAGTGGAAACTATAAACGGACAAGATCCCGCTATCGTTCGCGACCGAGTACCGTTCGACCACCTTACTCCTCTATTTCCATACGAAAAACTGAAACTATCTCCGGACGGTGCCAATTACAGCACCCGAGTGATGGATATGTTTACGCCTATCGGTAAAGGTCAGAGGGCACTGATTGTAGCTCAACCTAAAACCGGTAAGACCGTCCTATTAAAAGAAGTTGCCAATGCTATTGCTGCAAGCCATCCTGAAGTTTATCTGATTATTTTGTTGATCGATGAACGACCAGAGGAGGTTACAGATATGGCAAGAAGCGTAAACGCTGAAGTAGTTGCATCCACTTTCGATGAGCCTGCAGAGCGTCATGTGAAAATTGCCAATATTGTCATGGAAAAGGCCAAGCGTATGGTGGAATGCGGACATGATGTAGTCATACTTTTGGACTCCATTACTCGACTTGCTCGGGCTTACAATACGGTGGCTCCGGCATCAGGTAAGATCCTGTCGGGTGGTGTGGATGCCAATGCACTTCATAAACCGAAGAGGTTTTTTGGAGCTGCACGTAAAATTGAAAAGGGTGGCTCGTTAACCATCATTGCCACAGCTTTGATTGACACTGGATCCAAAATGGATGAGGTAATCTTCGAAGAATTCAAGGGAACCGGTAACATGGAATTGCAGCTAGATCGCAAATTGTCCAACAAACGTGTTTATCCTGCTATCGATTTGATCGCTTCATCAACCCGTCGGGAAGATTTGTTACTCGACAAGGAAATGCTTCAAAAGATGTGGATCCTTCGCAATCACCTTGCCGATATGAATCCGATGGAGGCTATGGAATTCCTTTTGGAACGAATGCGCGGCACCAAATCCAACGAGGAGTTTATGATCTCCATGAATTCATAGTATAATCAACCATCACTGAACATCTGGAAATGCAGGTTACATCCCCATTTGATTCAACAAAGACATGTGACTTAGTCGAGCATGTAAAAACCGAAGAGATTGTCAGGTTGTACCGCGATAATTTCCAAACAGATGTGGAGCGGTTTTTCAAGGGTATTGATCAAATTGCCATCTATAAGTGTCCCCTATCTCAGTTGGAATTCTTTTATCCAATTGGATTGGATGGTGATTCCCGGTTTTACGAGGAGCTTTCCAAAGGTGCTTGGTATTATCAGACCGAAAGATGGGAAAACAATCAAGCATTGAGTTTCATAAAACCGGGCGATCGTGTTTTGGAAATTGGTTCAGGATCTGGATTTTTTGGAAAATTTCTTGCTGGCAAGGTTCCAGGAGCTAGTTATTTAGGTCTTGAATTGAATGAGAAAGCAGTTAAGGATGGTGTAGAGTCTGGCATTCCTTTAATAGCAGAGGATTCCAGGATGCATTCCCTTAAAAATTCCGAATCGTATGATGTTGTTTGCTCATTCCAAGTTTTTGAGCATGTCTCAAATATAAAGGCGTTATATGAGGATGCCATAAAGCTGCTTCGCCCTGGCGGATATTTATTGGTTGCCGTGCCCAATAATGACAATGATTTCTTGAGAAGAAATGTCATGTATAGCAAGGTGCTAAATATGCCTCCCCACCATGTAAACCTGTTTACCCCGGAATCCCTTGGTTTAATTGGAAAGTTGATGGGTTTGAAGATTGAAAAAACATTGAATGAACCTTTGATGCAATTGAATCGAGATACCTTTTTGTACAATACCGTTAACCGTGTTTTTTTTGGGATTAGTTTATTTACAAAGGCCTTTTGGAAATTGAGATTGCATCTGTTATTAAGACCAATTGCAAGCCTTTTTAAGAATATGATTGATGGTCATACTGTGATGGTGGTTTATAGAAAACCATCGTGATCACATACCGGTAAAGAGTTGTTTTTTCGTTATTATCTTATTCCCTACCTGTATTCTAATTAAGTACAGACCTTCATTCAATTTAGGTAGCATTATATCTTGACCTGCTGCGAGATTAATTTCTTCAAATATCTGCTTGCCTGTAAGATCGTTAATCACAAGCTTTGTGATAAATTCATCAACTCCTTGTACTGTCAATACGCTGTTTTGAATAATAAAATTCGGTTCTAAAGGCATTTCGATTTCCTTGCAAACAACCCCTACACCAATGGTGTTTGAAGTGCGCGAGCAACCATATTGATTGGTTAGAACACACTTATAATTACCGGTGGTTGAAGCATAATAGATTGATTGGATTGCTCCTGAAATAGGATTAGTATACTTTTTCCATTGATATGTTAATCCTGAACCAATATTCGCTGACAATCCAACGCTGTCTCCCGCACAAATTTGGGTATTTCCCAAAGCTGAAATACTCGCAGTAGGAAGCGGATTTACCGTAACTGAAATAGAGTTCGACGCCCTCGAGCATCCATTTGAGTTTGTAACCAAACATTTATAACTACTGGTTGATGTGGCTGAATAAGTCGAAGATGTAGCTCCATTAATATTAATGCCATTCTTTTTCCATTGATATGTTAGCCCAACTCCGGTATTCGAAACAAGACCAACATTACTTCCGGCACAAAATGTTGTTGGTCCGTTCGTAGTTATGGTTGCCGTTGG
>JBJTQS010000339.1:0-2559 GCA_046075765.1 Bacteroidota bacterium | reverse complement strand
GGGTGCATTAGTTGCTGATGCCCTAACGGGATTGGCAATATTGTCAGTATCAAAATTACCTGTAAGCTCGGCTAAATGGATGGTGGATGCCTTGATGCTATGCAAGCCTTTGGCAGTGATTTGCTTGCTTGCTTGAGGAGAATCATTGCATAACAGCGGATAATTCCGTTTTTTTGCGCTCAATGGAAAAGTTTGAAAATAACCGGGCATTTGCAGCCGAAATGGATGCAAAAGACCCATTGGCATCCTTGCGCAACCAATTTCTTTTTCCTTCCATTGGCCGAGATCAATCCATCTACCTTTGTGGCAACTCGCTCGGACTTCAACCCAAATCCACTGCTGAGTTCATCCAGCAAGAGTTAGAAGATTGGAGCGAATTGGGTGTGGAAGGTCATCTGTGCGCTCGCAAGCCATGGCTCCCTTATCACGAGTTTCTTCGCGAATCTACCGCCAGGCTCGTGGGCGCACTTCCACATGAGGTAGTGGTGATGAACTCACTCACTACGAATCTGCATTTGTTGATGGTTTCATTCTATCGTCCCGACAAAAAAAGATTCAAAATCATCTTCGAGAACGGTCCATTCTCTTCCGATAGGTATGTTTTCGAATCCCAAGCCCGTTTTCACGGATTCGATCCAGCGGAGGCCTTGGTGGAATTGAAATTACGCGAAGGCGAAGAAACGCATCGCAATGAGGACGTCATTCAAGCTATCCACGATTGCGGCGATTCACTTGCTTTGGTATTGATTGGCGGTGTGAATTACTATACCGGGCAGCTATTCGATATGGCAAACATCACGCGTGAAGCACATGCCGTTGGTGCTATTGCCGGATTCGACTTGGCCCATGCCACCGGTAATGTGCCTTTGCAATTACATGATTGTAATGTAGATTTCGCAGCCTGGTGCTCCTACAAATATCTGAACGCTGGCCCAGGAGCTGTTGGTGGTGTGTTTGTTCATGACCGTCATGCCGAAAATAAAAATCTCCCTCGTTTCGCAGGGTGGTGGGGCAACGATCCCGACACACGCTTTACCATGCCCACCGAATTCATCCCCCGCAAGGGAGCCGATGGATGGCAGTTAAGTAACGCTCCCGTTTTCTCGATGGCCGCATTGCGAGCCTCAATGGAGTTGTTTGACCGCGCGGGAATGGCGTCGCTGCGTGAAAAATCTCGTAAGCTCACCGCCTATCTCGAATTTGTAATCGATGAAATAAACAAATCGGTTGAAGGAGTAAACCACATTCGCATACTCACTCCCCAAGAATGGCGCGGCTGCCAACTCTCTTTGGTGGTATCCCGCAATGGTAAGGCGATACACGACCAACTATTGGCATCAGGTGTTATTGCCGATTGGCGACATCCTGATGTAATTCGCGTGGCTCCCGTACCGATGTATAATTCGTTCACCGATGTTTTTGAATTCGGACAATACCTGTTGAAAGCAATCAACGACAACAAATCATGACAACAAACAATACCAACGATCATCAACGAGGTAATATAACTTTGATAGGGGCAGGCCTCGTAGGTTCGCTGCTTGCATGCTATCTGCGTAAGCAAGGTTATGAGGTGGATGTTTACGAACGAAGAAGCGACATGCGCAAGGAGGGTGGATATGCCGGAAGATCAATCAACCTGGCGCTGTCTGATCGTGGTTGGAGAGGATTGAAAGGTGTTGGATTGGTGGATGAAGTTCGCAAAGTGGCCATCCCTATGGCAGGTAGGATGATTCACAATATGGATGGCACTATGGCCTACCAAGCCTATGGCAAGGAAGGACAAGCAATCAACTCGGTGTCTCGTGGCGGATTGAATCGATTGCTGATGGATGAAGCCGAAAAGGCGGGTGCGCGCATCCATTTCAATATGCGTTGCTCTCATGTGGATCTTGAGAATAATACGCTTGCTTTTGAAAACACAGAAACAGGAGAAAAAACCACCATTAACAGTGCTCTTACCATCAGCTCCGATGGTGCTTTTAGTGCCGGAAGATTGAGCTTGATGTTTACCGACCGCTGCAATTATTCCCAATATTATATCGAGCACGGTTACAAAGAACTCACCATACCTGCATCTGAGACTGGTGAATTTCGACTCGAAAAAAACGTGCTGCACATTTGGCCCCGCGGTGGTTATATGCTTATAGCTTTGCCAAATCCCGATGGCAGCTTTACTTGCACGCTTTTCTTCCCCTTCGAAGGCAGTCCTTCATTTGCTGAATTGGATTCCGTTGAAAAGGTGCGCGCATTTTTCAAGGAAGTATTCCCCAATGCGTATGAGATGATGCCCGGGCTCGAGTATGATTTCTTCCACAACCCTACGGGCTCTTTGGTTACTGTTAAGACTTATCCGTGGACTTTCAAGAACCGTTTGTTGTTGATTGGTGATGCTGCACATGCCATTGTACCTTTTTATGGACAAGGTATGAACTGTGGATTTGAGGATTGTGTTGAACTGGATCGTTTGATAACCGAGCACAATCATGATTGGAGCCGGATCATGCCGGCCTATGAGCAATCACGCAAGCCCAATGGTGATGCTGTGGCCGATTTGGC
>JBJTQS010000338.1:0-3867 GCA_046075765.1 Bacteroidota bacterium | reverse complement strand
TGGTCATCCACTCGAGATGGATTCAACCACCTGTACCGCTATGACATGAGTGGCAATATGCAAAAACAACTGACCAAGGGCAATTGGGATGTAACCGACTTTTATGGTTATGATGCCGTAAAGGGCGACCTCTACTTGCAAGCGGCTGTAAAAAGCCCGATGGAAAAAGGTGTTTTCAAAGTGGACAAAGCCGGCAAGATGACTCCTGTAAGTACTGAAAAAGGCACCTGCTCCGCCATGTTCAGCGAGGGTTTCAAATTCCGTTTCATCACAAGCTCAACGGCAAACAGTGTACCTGTTGTGAAATTATACGATGCGAAGGGCAAACTCATCCGCACCGAAAAAGACAACAAGGCCGTGGCAGATGCATTAGCCAATGCGAAGCTATCACCAACCGAGTTTTTCCAATTCACTACATCAGAGAGTATTCAACTGAATGGTTGGATGATCAAACCACCAGATTTCGACGCAAACAAAAAGTATCCAGTGATCCAATACATGTATGGAGGTCCGGGTAGCCAAACGGTGAAAGACGAATGGTTGGGATTAAATTGGATTTGGTTTCAACTGTTGGCGCAAAAGGGTTACATCATCGTATCCGTAGATAACCGCGGCACCGGTGCGCGGGGCGAGGCTTTCAACAAGTGCATTTACAAACAACTTGGCCATCTGGAAACCATCGACCAGATGGAAGTTGCCAAATGGCTGGGCAAACAAAGTTATGTGGATGCCACTCGTATTGGAGCATGGGGATGGAGCTATGGCGGATACATGACATCTCTGCTCATTACCAAAGGAGCTGAACTATTCAAGACATGTATTGCTGTTGCACCCGTAACGAATTGGAAATACTATGATAGCATTTATACCGAGCGTTACTTACAGACACCACAACAGAATCCTGATGGGTATGAGAAAAACTCACCTGTCAACTTTGCAGATAAGCTCAAAGGAAACTACCTCATCATTCATGGTACTACAGACGACAATGTACACATGCAAAACGCCATGGAGATGGTTGATGCCTTGGTGAAAAATAAAAAACAATTCAATTCATTTTATTATCCGAACAAAGCCCATGGCATTTCAGGAGTCAGGTTGCACTTGTACAAAATGATGACTGATTATTATTTGGAAAACTTGTAATTCAAGCCGTATACATTTTTAAGCACATGATCAATTGGCAACACATATCCAGCGAAAGTGAACTGGCGGATCTTTTCAGCAAGAATGAAACGACTATTTTATTCAAACACTCTGAGCGTTGCAGTGTGAGCCGTATGGCAAAGCGCAGTTTCGAAGCGGACTACGATGGTGCTACACCCGTTTACGTCGTTAATGTTATTGAGGAGCGACCCATTAGCAATCTAATAGCACAGCTCACCCATATTACCCACCAATCTCCGCAAGTTCTTGTAATAAAAGGCGGCCAATGTATTTACCATGCTTCTCACGACCACATAATTGCTGAAGAAGTGACAAAACAATTGTAATTCCAATGGGATTTCGATTTCAAAAAAGAATCAACCTCGGCGATGGCGTCGGGATCAATGTAAGTAAGTCGGGATTATCAACCAGCGTTCGTACCAAATACGGTTCGTTCGGTTCTCGTGGTTTTTCGCTCAGAACAGGCATACCCGGATTAAGTTGGAGAAGCGGCTTTGGAGGTAAAAACGGTGGAGCCGTTTTGCTTTTGATTCTATTGGTACTTGGTGCATTCATTATTGCATACAACCTTTTACGGTTCGCCGTTTTCTTGATTGGATGGATTTGGACTTCCATCTTCACGGAAGAAGGGGTGAATTACAAATTCTTGATAGGTTTTATTGTGGTTGTTTCAGGGATGACCGCGGCCTTGTATTTCTATACTCCAACCTCCGTGTCTGCGCCACCTCCACCTCCTCCTATTGTAGAAGACTTGCCAATATTAACCGATACCGTGGCAACCGAACCCAAACCCCAAAAGCCTAAACGCAAAAAGAAGGAGAAGGCGAAGTTGGATACAACAGCAATTCATACAGAACCGAAAATCCAGGAATATCCCGAGGAAATGGAAAGCCGTGAACCAGCAATCAATCCAGATTCTAACGCAACTTCTGGAGGTGTCAAAAACATTGAGCCTATTGACACGAACACTACGGTCAATAAAAGTCAAGATCTTTCATCTCCCGAAATAACTCCTGATGATGCGGGCAAAGAAGGGAAAAAATCAAAATGGTATCAATTCCGAAAAAGAAGAGCTGAGAAAAAACAAGAGCAGCAGGATTCAGATACGGAGGGTTCCGCACCATAATTTTACTCTTTCTTGTCAGATTCTGACTCACTTTTCGAGGCACCGAAAAACCAGGAGGCCACATATCCGGCCATAGTGCTCACAAGCACCACGCCTACACTCATGATAATGGCGCCGATGATTCTTCCCTCGGCCGTAACCGGATATTTATCACCATAGCCTACGGTCATAATGGTCACATACGACCACCACAATGCATCTCCTGCCGTTTTGATATTGGAATTAGGAGCGTTCTCAACTTGGAGGATACACAAAGAACCTAACATAACCACCAGCAAAGCAATGATGGCGACTGAATACAAAGTGCCTTGTGCTTTGTTCCTGAAATAATGTTGGATAAAACTATTAGCACCCATAAAGGCACGCACGATGCGCACGAACCGTATGATACGAAGAACACGAGCGAAACGAAACGATTGCACCATGGGTATGCTGGAAACCAAATCCAACCATCCCCACTTGAGGTAGGCCCATCGGTCGGATGAAGTGGTAACACGATAAACGAATTCTATCAAAAAGAAAATACAAATGATGTTATCGGTAAGTTGAATGAGTTTTGAAATTCGTGGATCCAAATCGAAAACCATGTCGAATAGTATCGCTACAACCACATATAACGATAATGCAGTTATGGCAAGATTCAACCAAGTAAGTTCGGAGTGCTTGGAGTTTTTTAGTTTTTCAAATGCCATGATCTTTGGAATTGATTCAATCAAAATATCACATCACAACCGTATGGCAAGGCTCGATTGGGGAAGCGTGCGGCAGCAGTTCATCAATCAGCTTTCCTGAAAAATCGGCATCAAAGCCCGGGAAACCATCTATTCGCTCTTGAGGCACGCCGGATGGCGCAATTCTCGACTTGAGTTTTGTTATCTGTGCAATCAGCTGTTCGTTTTTACGCTTTACCGCGCGATGTGCTTTTTCTTCCAAATTAGAAATCGCTTTCATCGCTTTGGCCTTTTCAGCATCCACCGATGCAACCAATGTTGCATCCACTTTGGAAAGCTCTTGCTTCAGCAATTCAAAAGCATCTCCTGCTTGTTGGTATGCTTTCGACAAATCAGGTGCGGTCTCTCCTATCCGCTCCAGCGCTTTCACCAACAAGGAATCTTGCGATTGAAAAAGATCTGAAATAGCAAAGCCGAGCTTTTCCATCCTTGAAACATCCGCATCATTCAGCAAGGTAAAACTCGAACGCATCAATATCATTGGATAAAAAACATCAAAGGCATTGAATACATCTTTCAGCTGCAGCCAATAATTCAATTCTCCAGGACCACCGATGTAGGCAAGGTTTGGCAAGATGGTTTCTTGGTAAACGGGACGAAGCACTACATTGGGACTGAACCGCACAGGATGAAGGTTCAACTCATTTTCCAATTGTGCTTGATTAAAAACAATCGATGTGTTCAACACAGTCCAATCACCATTTGCTGTGCGATCAATTCGTTCGCGCAAGCCGTCTTGCAAATAGAAGAGATTGATGTTGCGGGGTGCGACCTGCAATTTGCCAACGGATTGAAACCGCGTATTGGTTTCAATCAAGGCGCTGAACGATGTTTGTTCAGTTA
>JBJTQS010000337.1:0-13888 GCA_046075765.1 Bacteroidota bacterium | reverse complement strand
TGCCCAACCTGCCGGCATAACTCCACTTCAGCTTTTCGGAAGCCAAGACCGTGTAAGCATGTGGATCAGTTGAGCCTACTTCTTCCATCTGCTTTTCAATTTGTGCAAAATTATCTCCAGGACCATAAGAGGCCAAAGCCCACAAGATGATGGAGATGGCCACTATCACCTTTCCAGCTTCGAATACGAAGACCCTGATCTTATCCAAGATCACTTGCAACACATTTCGCCATCGAGGCAAGCGATAAACGGGAAGCTCCATGATGAAGAAGGAGCGCTCCTGCGATTTCAATATGTACTTCATCACCCAAGCCGACAATATCGCAGCAAGGAAACCAATGAGGTACAAACCCATCAACACCAAACCCTGCAAATTCAAAAACCCGAAAACACGGTCATCGGGAATTACTAAGGCAATGAGCAACGTGTAAACCGGGAGGCGTGCGGAGCAACTCATCAGCGGCGTAACAAACATGGTGATGAGCCTTTCCTTGCGGTTTGCGATGGTACGCGCTGATAATATAGCGGGCACAGCACATGCCACACCACTAATCATGGGAATTACTGATCGACCATTGAGTCCGTAACGGCGTAGTAGCTTATCAAGCATGAAACTTACACGAGCCATATAGCCGGTGTCTTCCAATATGGATATGAACAGGAATAACAATGCGATTTGCGGAATGAAAATCACCACCCCACCGAGTCCGGCCAGGATGCCATTCACGATCAAATCTCGGAACATGCCATCAGGCATTGAATTTTCAACTTGCGAACCACACCAAGCAAAAAAGGAATCGATAACTTCCATAGGTGCCGATGCCCAAGCAAACACAGCCTGGAACATCACGAACATCACAAACAAGAAAGCGAGATATCCGGTGATTGGATGAATGAGTATGTCATCGAGCTTGGAAGTGATCTTGCGATAATCGGAGCCGCTTGCATTTTTCTTGCGAACGATCTGCGGCACTAAAGCAGCTACCTTCTCGTACCTCGACAATGTTTCAGCAGATTGGATCTTCATAGCCGAAAAACCTTCAGCTGAACGGAGCGAGTCTATTCTGCTTCGGGTATTTTCGGTTACAGGCGCTTTGACGCCCGGATCCATGATGATCTGGAATGCTGCATAGTCCGTAAGCTTAGGCAAATCAATTCGAATCAATTTCACCAACTCGGCGGCGCTCTCCGGTACTTGATTGAAAACCGCTGAGGCGGGATGAACGGTTCCAACCATCAGTTGTTTTAAATCATTGATTCCTTTTCCGTCGATGGCATTCACCAACACAACAGGAATAGATAGCAGCTTGGATGCGGCTACCACATCTATTTCCTCGCCACGCCCATCCAACATGTCGGCCATATTCAGCACCAAAATGCAAGGCCGACCTAAATCGGTTATTTGAGTGGCGAAAAACACACTTCGCTTGATGTTGGTACTATCGGCTACGATGAGAGTTAAGTCTGGAAACGAAGGATCCGACTCATCACACAAAACCGAGGTGGTAATCCACTCTTCAGGAGTCTTCGGGTACAGCGAATAAGTCCCTGGAAGATCTAACAGCTCGAAAGATATCCCATCGAAATCGAAATTGCCGCTTTTCTTCTCAACCGTTACTCCGGGGAAGTTGGCGATTTTCTGGCTTAGTCCGGTCAAGCGGTTAAATAGTGTGGACTTCCCTGAATTGGGATTGCCCGCCAGTGCTACTTTTATTTTTTTATTGGCCACAATCCAGAATTTATAGTGGTGAGTTAATCCCTTTATTCTTCACTTGGATTTTGGATGCCTCTTCTTTTCGAACACCAATCAATGAATCAGATATCCGGAGTGCAATAGGGTCTCCGGCGGGTGCGATGCGCTCAACCACTACAAGTTCTCCTGGTACTACGCCCATCTCCAACATTTTCAACTCCACAAACTCATCCGTGAACGACTCAATGTAGGCAGCTTGACCCACCAAAACGGTTGCAAGGCTTTGATTATCAACACCCATACTATTTAGAATTGTTTTAAATTAAAGAATGCGCTAAGATAGTATTCGCCTTTTAAAAAGGGGGGGCGAGATTGACATAAGAAGGTAAAAAATCAGTGCTTGCTTCCGAAGGTTGGGCAATTGCATTTCTTGCCTTTTGCACCGGAGCATGAGGAGGCTACAGAGCAAACAGCTAAACCAAGAAAAGCTACCATGAGGACTCGTTTAAGAAATTTAAAAGATGGCTGTGCAATCATTCGGTTAGAACTTAAGTTGGCGTTGCTCAAATATAACTAATTTTGAGACGTATGAATATCCTGAAAGACCTTGGCCGCTACTGGCTTTTCATCGCTTCGATTTTCAGGAGGCCCGAAAAATGGGCCGTTTACCGTAGCCGCATCGCTGATGAAATGGTTTCCATCGGCATCACCTCCTTGGGTATTGTATCCCTGATATCTGTTTTCATGGGAGCGGTTATCACCATTCAAACGGTTTACAACTTGGTGAACCCACTTGTGCCATTGTATGTGGTTGGATTGGTGGTTCGCGATTCCATGATCATCGAATTCTCGCCCACCATCATCATGCTTGTGTTGGCAGGAAAAGTGGGATCCAGTATCGCATCTGAAATAGGCACGATGCGCGTTACCGAGCAAATCGATGCACTGGAGATCATGGGCATCAACTCAACCGGATACTTGGTTTTACCTAAAATGATTGCGGCCATCTGCATCACACCCTTCCTTGTTTTGATCAGCATGTTCGTAGGAGTTTTTGGAGGATGGGTAGCCGGAGAGCTTTCAGGTGTAATTCCCTCTGCCGAATACATCCGTGGCATACAATACCAATTCCTTCCGTTCAACGTAACCTTCGCCATGATTAAAACCGTGGTGTTCGCGTATCTCGTAACCTCCATCTCCACCTACCAAGGATTCTACACCGAAGGTGGTGCATTGGAAGTAGGCAGAGCCAGTACGCGTGCCGTGGTACATAGCAGTGTGCTGATACTGATTTTCGATTACATACTTACCCAACTGATATTGGCATGATTGAAGTAAAAGGGATATCAAAGGGGTTTGAAGGCAGGACCGTGCTAGACGACGTTTCGCATCGTTTTGAAAAAGGAAAAGTAAACCTCATCATAGGCGGTTCTGGTTCGGGCAAAACAGTTTTGATGAAATGCTTGGTGGGACTGTTCGAGGTAGATAAGGGCTCCATCGAATACGATGGCCGTAATTTCTCTGGATTGGATTTCGACGGACGCAAACCGATCCGTCGCGAAATCGGAATGCTATTCCAGGGTGGCGCTTTGTTCGACAGCATGACGGTGTTGCAGAATGTGATGTTCCCACTCACTATGCTATCGGAGTTAACCGAATCGGAACGCATTGAACGTGCTAACTTTTGTTTACAACGCGTGAATCTTCCTTCATCCAACCACCTCTACCCCTCCGAAATCAGTGGAGGCATGAAAAAGCGTGTAGCCATCGCCAGGGCCATTGCGATGAACCCAAAATATCTTTATTGCGATGAACCCAACTCTGGATTGGACCCAAAAACATCGATCGTTATCGATGAACTCATCATGGAATTGACAGAAGAGTACCAAACAACCACCGTGATCAATACCCACGACATGAATTCGGTGATGACCATGGGGGAAAACATCCTGTTTATTCATAAAGGGAAAAAATGGTGGACAGGCAACGCTGACCAGATTTTGGAATCGGGAAACCCCGAGTTGGACAGCTTCATATATGCAGGCAAAATCATGCAAAAGCTGCGTAAAAACTGAATCGGTTCAGTTTTTTGGTTTTAGTTTCCTTTTATTCCTATCTTTCGCAGACAATTAAATCAATCTGGAGTCCTTATGTCGGATCAACCAACGATACACGATTTACTTATCAAAACACTCGAAGCCTCCACCCTTTTCAGAAGGGTGACGCCCGAGATGGTTAGTGAGCTTGCGTCTCGTATGGAAATCGACCATTTCGAGCCTGGACAAACCATCATCAATAAAGACGATGAAGGCGTAACCATGTACTTCATCATTTCAGGTGAAGTGAAAATACACGACCGCGAGCACTTGTTGGCTAAACTGAGCAAAGGAGAGTTTTTCGGTGAGATGTCGATCCTCGACCGCGAACCACGTTCGATGTCGGTAACCGCCATCACCCCAACAACCACCGGCAGTATCCTCAGAAACGATTTGTTTGAAGTCATAAACATGTTTCCCGGCATGACCGTGGAGCTGATCGGATTCTTGAGCCGACGATTACGGAAACTGAACCGCTTTATGGTGGAACAGCTGAAGAATCGTGAAAAGGAACTGGAAAAACAGGTGGAAGAACGAACTGCCGAACTCACACGCAAAAACGCCGAACTCGAAGAAGCCATCAAACGTATCAAGCAATCGCAGCAACAACTGATCATGCAAGAAAAGTTGGCCTCCTTAGGAAGCTTAACAGCAGGTGTAGCACATGAGTTACATAACCCACTCAACTTCGTAAACAATTTCGCGGAACTTTGCTTGGAACTCACCGATGATTTAACTGACGATAGCAAAACAGACCCTAAAGTCGGAATTCCTGAAATGCGTAAGAACCTGGAAAAAATACTTTTCCACGGGCAACGTGCTGAATCGATCATCCGATCCATGATCATGCACAGTAACACCGGTAAAGGAAAAAGCATTGAGACCAACATCAATGAATTGTGTGAGCAATCGCTGAGCATGGTAAGCTATTCGTTTGCCAATAGTTCACCAGGCTGTCCTGTACGCACTGAAAAGTCACTGACACCAAACCTACCTACCGCAAACATCATCAAACGGGATATATCCAAAGTAATCATCAACATCTTGAACAACGCATTTTATGAAGTAAATAAGCGTTGGCGCAATTCAGGACCCGAATATATTCCTACAGTTAAAATCGCTACAAAGCCTGCCAGCAATGGTATCATCATAGAGATTTCCGACAACGGTACCGGCATTCCCAACTCAGCCATTGAAAAGGTTTTTGAGCCATTCTTCACTACAAAACCCGCAGGCGAAGGTGTCGGACTGGGCTTATCAATCAGCAACGACATCATCAAAGCCCATGGCGGCAGCATTAATCTGGAAACAGGAGAGGACATGACACTCTTCCGCATTTTCATCCCAGTATAGGATATATTATTGCCACTTTGATACTTTTACCTTCTTAAAACCTAAAACCGCTTGGAAATCGCCATAGTGCTGGGGCTTCTAATTGCCGCCATCATCTTATTCGCGAGTGAGAAGGTCTCCGTAGATATCATTACGGTCGGACTACTCATCATCATCACCAGTCTTGGCATTTTAACTCCAGCAGAGGCATTCAAAGGTTTTGGAAGTGATTTCATCATCATGTTGGCTTCTATTTTCGTGGTGAGTGCTGCCATGCAAAAAGCCGGCATTTTGGAAATGATCGGCGAACGATTCATTCGCATACCGCGCAAGCGTCTCAAGTGGCTCCCCACTTACATGATGACCACTGCCGGAATCTCCTCCGCCTTCATGAATAATACTACTGTTACCGCGATGTATGTATCGCCGGTAATGGCCATGGCACGCAAGCTGCGTATCAGTCCGTCGAAACTCCTGATGCCTCTTGCCTTCGCCTCCATCTTGGGCGGTACCTGCACTGTAATAGGTACATCCACCAACATTGCGGTTAACGCTTATTTACGCAAGCACGACTACCCTGTACTTGGCATGTTCGATTTTGCCATCATCGGCGTTACACTCATGGTGGCCGGTATCGCATTCATGTCACTGATCGGCATCCGCATGCTTCCTGGCAAACGCAACCCCGACTTGCTGAGAGAACTGGAGCAAAAACATTACTTCACGGAAATTACAGTAGGCACAAACTCTACGCTGGTAAACGCTAAGGTTCGCGAAACCATATTGAGTAAAAACGGATTCAAAATCCTGAACATCATCCGCGATGGAGTAAACAGTATCGCCAATGGGTACTCGGTAATAGAGAGCGGCGACAAGCTATTGGTAGAAGGAAATTTTGAGGAATTGCTGCGGTTAAGAATCACGCATGACTTTGAAATCACCAGTGATGGAGAGGCTACTGCCGACCTGATCACCGACGATATTCGTATAGTTGAAATCATCGTTACGCCTTCAAACGACTTCATCGGTCAGACCGTAAAAGAAGCGGAGTTCAAGCGCCGATTCGGATTGTTGGTGATGGCGGTTAACCGCGACGGACAAACATTATCGGAACAGATTCAGGATATACGGTTAAGGATTGGCGACAGGCTTTTGTTACAAGGCCCGGCAACCACGATCGAATACCGTCAGAAACGCGGAGACTTCACAATCATCAATGAGATGAATGGTGTAAGGCGATTCGATAAGCGCAACGCGATGCTTTCCGGAGGATTCTTTGTCGGGGCACTGGTATTAGGTACGATTGAAATAATCCCTCTATCAACCGCATTCATGCTGGCAGCCTTTCTCTGCGTGCTCTTCAAAGTGATCAAACCCGAGGAAGCATACGGTAAAATCGAATGGAGTTTGTTGGTGTTGATCGGAGGTATGTCGAGCTTCGGCATCGCCATGGAGAAAACCGGAACGGCCGCCTTCTTAGCAGGCAACGTAATATCGTTTTTCGGCGATTGGGGCCCTTATCCAGTTTTGATAGCGTTCGCCTTACTGACTGTTTTCCTTACGCAGCCGCTCTCTAATGCCGCCGCTGCCATGGTGGTGATTCCAGTTGCATTGAATGCTGCCGAAACACTTGGTGTTAACCCACTCACCTTTGCGGTGACTGTAATGCTGAGCGCATCCGTTTCACTCATCACACCATTTGAACCCAGTTGTATTTTGGTATACGGGCCTGGTAATTACAAGTTCATGGACTTTTTCAAAACCGGCATTCTTATTACCATCATTCTGATGATCATCATTCTAACGATGGTGCCACTACTCTATCCTTTCTGATAGGATTACAAAATCATCTCAGGAATATCTCCTTCGATCACCAATCTACCCGCAGTAGCGTTTTTGATTTGATCCACACTTATTCCTGGTGCACGTTCAACCAATTTGAAACCAGCCTCGGTAACATCCACAACGGCTAACTCAGTAACGATTCGCTTTACACAACGAACTCCGGTAAGAGGCAAAGTACATGCAGGAAGCAGTTTCGACTCACCTGCTTTGTTGACGTGCTGCATGGCTACGATGATATTTTTTGCAGATGCAACCAAATCCATGGCACCGCCCATGCCTTTCACCATCTTGCCTGGTATTTTCCAGTTGGCGATATCGCCTTGGTCACTTACTTCCATGGCTCCCAAGATGGTCAGGTCGACCTTCTTTGAACGTATCATGCCGAAGCTCATTGCAGAATCAAAAAACACGGAGCCGGGCACTGTGGTAATGGTTTGTTTGCCCGCGTTAATGAGATCTGGATCCTCTTCCCCTTCGAAAGGAAATGGGCCCATGCCCAGCAACCCGTTCTCCGACTGCAAAACTACATTCATCCCATCGGGAATATAGTTGGCAACCAGTGTTGGAATTCCGATTCCAAGGTTCACATAATATCCGTCGCGCAACTCCCGCGATATGCGTTTAGCTATTCCGTTTTTGTCAAGCATGCTCTTGTTATTTTTTATTGATCAATTGCGCTTGCGCACTGTGCGTTGTTCGATGCGTTTCTCATAGGCAGCACCTTGGAAGATTCGATGCACGAATATGCCAGGTGTGTGTATGCCGTCAGGATCGAGCTGACCTGGCTCCACCAATTCCTCCACCTCGGCGATGGTGATTTTGCCAGCCATAGCCATCAACGGATTGAAGTTGCGCGAGGTGGCTCTGAAAACCAAATTTCCGGTAGTATCACCTTTCCACGCTTTCACGATGGCGAAGTGCGAATCAAATGCATATTCCATCAGATAATCCGTGCCGTTGAAATTGCGAACCTCTTTGCCTGCTGCCACTTCAGTGCCAACTCCGGCTGGAGTGAACACCGCAGGCATGCCATATCCACTTGCCAGGCATCGAGTGGCCAAGGTGCCCTGAGGTATCAGTTCAACTTCCAACTCGCCACTAAGCATTTGTCTTTCGAACTCGGCATTCTCTCCAACATAAGAAGAGACCATCTTTTTTATCTGACGGTTTTGCAATAATAGTCCGAGACCGAAATCATCCACCCCCGCATTGTTGGAGATGCACGTGAGGTTTTTAACGCCCTTTCGAACAAGTGCGGCGATTGAGTTCTCGGGAATACCACAGAGCCCAAAACCGCCAACCATGAGTGTCATGCCGTCTTCAATGCCTGCAATGGCTGCATCAGCGGAAGCGACTACCTTATTGATCATGTCTTTTGATAATTGAATATTAGTTGAACAAATACAATGCAAAAGGGTTTGGATGCATAATGCTAAAATCCGTATTGGTTTCCAGGCACCATATCAGGATTATCGACATCATACTTGCTGCAATCCAGTTCCACTGTGATAGCCTTGTTCTCGGGTGGAGCAAAATTCGCATTGGAAACACCGAGGGTGGAGTCCGCATAAACCTTTTTCATGTAAAGGCCCCAAATAGGCAAAGCGGTGTTGGCACCTTGTCCCAAATTCGTTGACCTGAACCTTACAGCACGATCTTCGCATCCCACCCAGGCACCCGAAACCAAGTCGGGAGTGATACCCATGAACCATCCATCACTTTGGTTTTGTGTTGTACCTGTTTTCCCCGCGATCTCATTCTGCAAACCATAACGCCAACGAAGCCGCGCACCAGTACCGTATTCTACAACGCCTTTCAGCAAACTGAGCGTGGTATAGGCCGTAGTCTCATCCAAAGCCTCCACCCTCTTTGGTACGAATTCATGCAGCAAGTTACCCGACTTATCCTTTATACTGCTGATAAAAATAGGTTCAGTCCATACACCCTTATTGGCAAAAGCAGCATAGGCTCCCACCATTTCATATACCGTTATGTCGGGGGTTCCCAGACAAATCGTCGGAGAATTCGGTATGGGCGAAGTGATTCCCAGCTTGCGTGCCAAGGCTATGGTTGCTTCTACGCCGAACTGCTTCATCAGATAGGCCGAAACATTGTTGACCGACCCGGCCAATGCCTGCTTAAGCGACAGCATGCCACCCGATTTGTTATCAGAATTTGATGGCGACCAATCGGCACCTCCCTGGATGCTAAAAACCACCGGCGTGTTTGGAACCTTGTAACAAGGTGAGTATCCCTCCTGCATAGCGAGCGCGTACACAATCGGTTTGAAGGTTGAGCCCACTTGCCTGCGACCGCCTCGAACCATATCGTATTTGAAATGCTTGTGGTTAATGCCGCCCACCCATGCTTTGATAAATCCAGTATGAGGGTCCATCGACATGAAACCGGTACGCAGGAACATTTTGTAATACTTGACAGAATCCAGCGGACTCATCAACGTATCAATATCGCCTTTCCAACTGAACACCTTCATCGGAATTTTCTTGTTGAAATTCGCCATGATCTCAGCCTCAGTAAATCCGTCCTCCTTCATTGACAAAAACCTTTCGGAACGTTTCACACCTCGCGTAAGCACTTCAGGGAACTCAGTAAATGGTGACGATTTTTTCCAATGGGCGAAAAATGTTTTTTGAAGCTCCGCCATTTGTTCTTGGACTGCCTCTTCGGCATATTGCTGCAATCGGGAATCAATGGTGGTGTAAATCTTCAATCCGTCTTTATAGATGTTGTAAGGCGAGCCATCGGGCTTCTTGTGTTCCTTACACCAATTCACGAGATATGAGCGCATATACTCTCGGAGATATGGAGCCATTCCCTCGCTATGGTTCTCGGGCTTGTAGTACAAGCTTAGCGGAATCTTCGACAACGAATCAAATTGAGCTTGTGAAAGCAGATCGTATTTCAGCATCTGACCGAAAACCACATTGCGGCGCACAAAGGCATGGTCGGGATTACGCACAGGGCTGTAATATGTGGGAGCCTTGAGCAATCCGATTAGTACCGCAGCTTCCTCGGCACGCAACTGTGAAGGTAGCTTATTGAAAAAGGTTTTAGCTGCAGCCTTGATGCCAAAACTGTTCGAACCGAAATCAACAGTATTCAAGTACATGGCAAGGATCTCATCCTTGGTATAACTGCGTTCCAAGCGCACTGCAATAACCCACTCCTGTACTTTTCGGATTACAATCCTGAAACCGGAGATTCTGTCGCGGGGAAAAAGATTTTTAGCCAGTTGCTGTGTGATGGTACTGCCACCACCAGAACCGCTTTGCTGCAAAACCACTGTTTTGAAAAACACTCGCAGCAAGCCGCGCATGTCTATACCCGAATGCTCTTTGAACCTGATGTCTTCGGTGGCCAGCAAGGCATCCGTGATGTTTTTATTCAGATCCTTGTAAAGGATATTCGTACGGTTTTGGATGAAGTATTTGCCAAGCAGCACCCCGTCGGCTGAATAAACTTCGGTAGCCAAAGCGCTTTTGGGATTCTCAAGCTCTTCAAAGGATGGTAAATCGCCCAGGATTTCAGTTGCGGCCGCTATGACGAACAGCGAGGAAACTACAATGGGCGTTGCCACAATGATCCAAAAAACCAGGACTATCTTCCTGTATTTAGCGGGTATTTTTTTGAAAGCCATGGATCACTGGATGCCGGGCGCGGCATTAGGGCAAATTTAAACAATTTGTAATGTGAGCGGTGTCCGACTACCGCAACTCAAAGTAGGATTTCCTCGCCATTCCGGCCGAAATAATGGTATTCCATCATTTGATAGGAACTTACCGCCTCTACTTGAATTTTCTTCTTGAACTCACGTTGCCATTTGTGCCTTAGCGAACTGAAAAATAGTCCTTGGGTAAGATAAGCAGCCAAAAAAGGATGAACCCTGATCGTTACGGTTGGTTCGTTTTGCTCAATCAAGATATATCGAACATTACTCTTGATATCATCTGAAATCAGGATGCTCGCCTTGATCTCACCAGTGCCGTTGCAGGAAGGACATTTTTCAGCGGTTACGATTTTCGTTTCCGGTCTTACCCTTTGACGCGTGATTTGAATCAGTCCGAACTTGCTAGGAGGTAAAATGGTATGCTTGGCGCGATCACGCTTCATCTCGTTTCGGACGCATTCGAACAACTCTTTACGATGCTGTTGTGAATGCATGTCGATGAAATCGATGACGATGATGCCCCCCATATCCCGTAACCGTAGCTGCCTGGCAATCTCCTTAGCGGCCATCATATTCACCTGCAAAGCGTTGTTTTCCTGGTCGGAGCCCGCTTTACTGCGCCCTCCGCTATTCACATCAATCACATGCAAAGCCTCTGTGTGCTCAACAATCAAATAGGCACCGTTCTGCATATTCACGGTTTTGCCGAAAACGGATTTGATTTGTTTGTCGATGCCATAATGCTCGAAAACGGGTACTTTGCCCTTATGGAACTTCACTATCTCTTCTTGCTCGGGAGCGATGCTTCTGATGTAGGACCTGACCTCGTCAAAAACCATTTGATCGTTTACCACGATACTGCTGAAACCTGCATTAAGCATGTCTCGGAGTATGGTAGAAGTACGATTCATCTCCCCCAACAACTTTTGCGGAGGTTTGGCAGTGCGCAGAAGCTCCGTGAATGAAGCCCACTTGGAAAGCAGGTCACGGATGTCTTTATCTATTTCGGCGGTCTTTTTTCCTTCGGCGACCGTACGAATGATGATACCAAAGTTCTGAGGCTTGATGCTGGCGACGATTCGTTTCAGCCTATTGCGTTCCTCTGAACTTTTGATTTTCTGTGATACAGAAACCATATTGGTAAAGGGAACCATTACTACAAAACGACCTGCCATACTCAAATCGCAGGTGATTCTGGGCCCTTTGGTGGAGATGGGTTCTTTGGCTATTTGAACGGGTATCCATTGGTTGGCTGCCAGAACCCCGTTCACTTTTCCACCTTTTTCGAGGTCTTTTTCCAACGAAAAGCCGTTGAGCAGTCCGTCGCGATGCCCACCAGCCGCCACTTCTTTGGTGAACTTCATCAAAGAAAGGTATTGCGGTCCTAGATCTAGGTAATGCAAAAAAGCGTCTTTGTCGTGCCCCACATCCACAAAAGCGGCGTTCAAGCCTGGCATGATTTTACGAATGCGACCGAGATATATGTCGCCCACCGAAAAGCTATTGTCTTTCTTTTCGCTGTTGAACTCCACAATACGGCGATCCTCCAGCAAGGCGATTTGGACCTCTGAAGCCGAAGAATCTATGATGAGTTCGCTATTCAATTCCGTTCATTTGAAAACAACGGCGCACGAGCGCAAAGGTCCATCCCATGCGGTTTAATACAAAACACATCGGGTAAGCGGACAAACACCGTACCGTTAAATTGATTGAAGACAACCGCCTGAACAAGGCGAATTACAACAAACAGGAATGCAGAAATAACCGCAAAAGCGGATTACTTCTTCTTGTGCCTGTTTTTTCTTAGCCTCTTCTTCCTTTTGTGAGTGGCCATTTTGTGTCTTTTCCTTTTCTTACCGCTAGGCATGGCTGTTGCGTTTTAAATTTTATACTGTTTGAAAACCGGAACTATTTCCGGCTCTTTATTTCTTTAATGTAATTGTCGATCTGCTGGTTCATTTCCTGGTCGTTCGACAGGTTCTTGAAGATTTCATAGTTGCGGATGGCGTTTTCGTTGTCGCCTTTCTGCAAGTAGGCCTCCCCGATGTAAACATGCATGTCAACACGAGAAGAGTTAATTTTCAGAACTTGGTTGAACCGATCAATGGCTTTGTCGTACTGACCTGATTTCATCGACAAGAATCCCAGGTTCATTTGGGCGTTTTCATGAAGCGGGTTCTCTGCTACAACTTCCCGAAGCAATGTGATACCTTTCATTGGTTCAGGAGAAGCTTCAGCGTACAGGATCCCTAAATCGGTTTTGGCATTCAGGTTCTTGGGGTTGATTTCAAGCACTTTGTTGTATGCTTCCATTGCCTGAGATACAAACCAAACAGATTCCATGGAATCGGTTGCAGCCTTGGTGGCGTCAAAATACCTGTAAGCGGCATTTATCCAATCCTTCTCCAAACCTGTTTGAGTAGCCTTCTGCTTGCTGAAACTTGCCGCAATGCCCGGGGAACTTGCCGAATCCCAAAACGCAACCAAGGTATCTAATACCGTAGTATCATTAGGAGAATCTTTCAGCAAACCTTCCAACGAGTCGGCCTTGGCGATAAGATTAAAAGGCAAAAGCGACTTTGACTTCTTCTTAAATCCTTCTTCGGAGAAGGCTCCTGCTGTTTGTACTGGTTCCTGTTTGGGTTTGGCGTTGTTTCCAACACCTGAACCCTTTGGAAGGAAATATAAAACAGCTGCCAAGGCGATGGAAGTGCCAACTATTACGGCCCGCAACCAACGTCCATTCATATATTATGCCTTGTTGTGTAAAGACTGCTTCACTTTCTCGGTGAAAGTCTTGGCAGGCTTGAACGCAGGGATAAAATGCTCAGGAATGATGATTGGCTTTTTCTCGGTGATGATGCGACCAGTCTTTTGGGCACGCTTCTTCACGATGAAACTACCGAAGCCCCTGAGGTAAACATTCTGGTTGTTTTGCAAAGAAGTTTTGATGACTTTCATCATTGCTTCGATGGTCTGCTGAACAGCCAGCTTTTCAACTCCGGTTTTGGTTGCAACTTCGGCAACTAGTTCTGCTTTTGTCATTGTATTTATGGTTTAATTTGGGGGTGCAAAGATATCATATTTGTTTGATATTCAAAATTATTACCTAGAAATCTTTAAAGAAAGAATCCACAAATGCAATTTTCTGAAACCCTGGTTTCATGGTACCATCAGCATAAGCGGGATCTCCCATGGAGGCAAACCATTGATCCTTATAGGGTTTGGCTGTCC
>JBJTQS010000336.1:0-4306 GCA_046075765.1 Bacteroidota bacterium | reverse complement strand
TTGGCCGCCGCCGCCGCCGCTTCGCATCCGGCATGTCCCGCTCCAACTACAATTACATCATAATCAGGGTATTTCATTTTTTAAGGTTTCACGTGAAACTCGACACCTAAGCCTTTGTTTATCAATGTTTTATAATCAGTGCGATAAGTTTTTATGCCTATTTTTCAATGTATTACAAATTTAACGTTGAACATCAGCGGTTTTGGAGTATTATGAACAAGTGTTCAACACTGCGATGTTTATGCTTTTTGGATCTGGACTAGGAGAACTCAAACTATCAGAAAATTGTCTATATTTGCACTCGTAATTAGATATGATTTGAAAGAGGGGACCCGAGTCCCCTTTTTTATTGCACAATGGTTTCAGCAGAAAAAATATCGTCATTGGTACAAGAATGGATTGGCTCCTCAGACCGGTTTCTGGTCGAGGTAAAGTCATCACCATCCAAAGTCACCGTATATATCGACAAACCAACGGGCATTACCCTGCAAGAGTGCGCCGAACTTAGTCGCCTAATTACCGATACCCTCGAACCTGAAGGCGTATGGGAAACACATGAATTGGAGGTGTCGTCGCCTGGTATGGACCAACCATTGCGCGTGTATCAACAATACCTGCGTCGCATCGGTCGACAAGCGCGTGTTGTTACGCGTGAAGGCCGCGAACACAAAGGAGTAATTGCCTCTGCCGATAAAACAGGATTTGAACTCACCGAGTCGCAATCCAGAAAAGAAAACAAGAAGAAAATCATAACCGAAACAAAAAACCGTTTCGAATACGAACATATCAAGGAAACTAAACTAATTCTGACTTTCAAAAACAACTAGTAATGGATCACTCAGTCCTTATTGAATCATTCTCGGAGTTCAAGGAGTTCAAAAGCATCGACCGACCTACCATGACTTCCATATTGGAAGACGTGTTCCGAAACATGCTCAAGAAAAAGTACGGCACCGCCGACAACCTCAACATCATCATCAACATCGACAAAGGCGACTTGGAAGTGTGGCGTAGCCGCACCATCGTAGAAGATGGCATGGTGGAGGACGAGAACCTTCAGATACCATATTCCGAAGCTGTAAAAATAGAGCCCGATTTTGAAGTAGGCGAAGACGTGGTAGAGCCGGTAAAACTCGAAGCATTCGGTCGTCGTGCCGTATTGGCCGCCCGACAGAACCTGCAGGCGCGCGTAATGGAATTGGAGAAAGACGCCATCTACCGTAAATACAAGGATCGTGTTGGCGATATCATTACAGGTGAGGTTTACCAGGTTTGGAAAAAAGAAGCGCTGGTGCTCGATGACGAAGGCAACGAACTCATCCTGCCCAAGCAAGAACAAATCCCATCCGACTTTTTCCGCAAAGGCGATTCAGTGCGTTCCGTTGTGGTGCGTGTTGAAATGGTGAATGGTACTCCGAAGATTATCCTTTCCCGCACATCGCCTCTTTTCTTGGAGCGCTTGTTCGAACAAGAGGTGCCTGAAGTGTTCGACGGACTCATCACCATCAAGAACATTGTTCGCGAACCAGGTGAGCGTGCCAAGGTGGCGGTTGAATCTTACGACGACCGTATCGATCCTGTAGGTGCTTGCGTAGGTATGAAGGGTTCTCGCATCCATGGCATCGTTCGCGAATTGAAAAACGAGAACATCGATGTGATCAACTACACCAACAACCTTACATTATATATCACCCGTGCCTTATCGCCCGCCAAGATCTCTTCTATTCGCATAGATGATGAAACCAAACGCGCGGCCGTTTACATGAAGCCCGACCAGGTTTCGTTGGCCATCGGAAAAGGTGGTCATAATATCCGTTTGGCTGGTCGCCTTACGGGATATGAAATCGATGTTTATCGCGATTCCGACGATGTGGAGGAGGATGTGGATCTCGACGAGTTTTCAGATGAAATCGATGTGTGGATATTGGATGAGCTCAAGGGCATCGGTTGCGATACAGCCAAGAGTGTATTGGCCATCGGATTGGAAGACCTTGTGAAGCGCACCGACCTCGAAGAGGAAACCATCCGCGAAGTGCTCCGCATTCTGCGTTCTGAATTCGAATGAGACGCGTAGTAGTTGGGGCCAAGGGCCCTCCTGATTAATCAAACAAAACGAAAAAAGAAAAAACAAATAATGTCAGAAGCCGCCACAATAAGACTCAACAAGGTCCTCAAGGAAATTGGTGTGGGCATCGATCACGTTGTGGATTTCCTCGATAAGAAGGGAATCAAGATCGAAAAAAGCCCCAACACCAAAATCACCATGGAGGCTTATGAATTGCTCCAAAAAGAATTTCAATCCGATTTGCAGGCCAAGAAGTCTGCGGAGGAAATCACAACCCAAAAGTTCCGCAAAGACAATGTTGTCATAGAGGCGAAAGCAGGAACCGGCGCGTCCAAATCAGAAGCCGAACCTGAACAGAACGACGAAGCGCTCGCTCGCGAGTTGATACAGATCAAACAGACTGCTGCCGAAAAAACCAAAGCAGCACCTAAACCCAAAGCTAAAAAAGCGGAGCCCGAACCGGAAGTCATAAAGGCTAAAGTTGAAAAGGCGCAACCAAAGGTGATCGACAAAATTGATCTCACCGCGTTAGAAAAGCCTAAGAAGAAAACCGCCAAGAAGAAAACCGCCGAGGAGCCGACACCAGAAGCACCGGTAACCCGAAAGAAAGCAAAGTCTAAGACTGAAGCAGAACCCGAGCCGGAAATTGTGGAGACACCTCAAGTAGTAGAGCCAACTCCAGAACCAGCCTCCGAGGTAACGGTCGCGCCTCCAGCAGAGCCCGAAGCACCAGCTGTTCCTGCGGCGCCTTTCAGAATGGATCGCGATAAGTTGTCTGGACCAACCATTCTTGGAAAAATCGAATTACCCGTAGAGCAGCCTAAGAAAAAAGGCGGACCATCGAGTGCTGACGAAAAGAAGAAAAGGAAGCGCACTGAAAAGAAGGTTAATATTTCTGATTCCTCTTTCCAAAGACCTCCAACCGATAAAACGGATTGGGGTCGACCAGGTGGTGGACCTAATCGCGGTAAGCGACCAGCACCGGCTGCAAAAGCAGAGCCTACTGATAAAGAGATTCAAGACCAGATCAAAGCTACCCTGGCTCGCTTGAGCGGATCAGGAGGCAAGACCAAAGGTTCCAAATACCGTAAAGAGAAACGCGAGGCGTTGCTTCGTGAAGAAGAAACGGCAGCAGAAGAACTCAACCTGAACAAAACCATCAAGGTTACCGAGTTCGTTACAGCAAGTGAACTGGCCAAGATGTTGAACGTGCCCGTTACGCAAATCATTGCCACGTGCATGAGCCTGGGCATTATCGTATCCATCAACCAACGTCTCGATGCTGAAACGCTATCGGTTGTTGCCGATGAGTTCGGCTTCAAAGTGGAGTTTGTTTCCGCGGATGTACAGGATGCCATACAAGATAAACCAGACGATCCGGCAACGCTCAAGCCTCGTGCACCAATCGTAACCGTAATGGGTCACGTTGATCACGGTAAGACTTCGCTGTTGGATTACATCCGCAAAGCCAATGTAATTTCCGGCGAAGCAGGAGGAATCACACAGCACATAGGTGCTTATGAAGTTGCCTTGGAAGATGGCAGGAAAATCACATTCTTGGATACTCCAGGTCACGAGGCGTTTACCGCCATGCGTGCACGCGGAGCCAAGGTTACCGACGTGGCCATCATCGTGATCGCGGCGGACGATAGCGTGATGCCACAAACCATTGAAGCGATCAATCACGCGCAAGCGGCGAACGTTCCAATCGTTTTCGCCATCAATAAAATAGACAAACCAGGGGCCACACCTGAAAGGATTCGCGAGCAACTCTCCAAGATGAACATCTTGGTGGAAGATTGGGGCGGAAAATTCCAATGCCAGGAAATATCAGCCAAGAAAGGTTTGAACGTGAATACCCTTTTGGAAAAGGTATTGCTTGAGGCCGAAATCCTCGATCTGAAAGCGAACCCCGATAAGAACGCGGTTGGAACCGTTATCGAATCCTCCCTTGATAAAGGCCGAGGTTATGTAACCACCATGCTGGTGCAAGCCGGTACGCTGCGAGTTGGCGATACCGTGTTGGCGGGAAAACAAGCAGGTAAGGTGAAGGCTCTTTTCAATGAGCGCGGAGGCAAGTTACAACAAGTCGGACCATCTCAGCCGGTAATCATGCTCGGTATGCCAGGTCCTGTTCAAGCGGGTGACCAGTTCCATGTGATGGATGATGAGCGCGAAGCTCGCGATATCGCCAACAAGCGCCAGCAATTGCAACGCGAACAAGGCATCCGCACACATAAA
>JBJTQS010000335.1:0-7030 GCA_046075765.1 Bacteroidota bacterium | reverse complement strand
AAAAAAAATTATTTGGCGATGGTTTGCATGCCATCCAACACATTCATCACTTCCTTCACTGCGCCAGCTGATTTGGTGAGCAAATCTTTTTCGTCGGCGTTAAGTTGCAATTCAATGATTTCTTCGATGCCATTCTTTCCGAGCTTCACCGGCACGCCCAGGTAAATGTCTTTCATGCCGTATTCGCCTTGCAACCATGCGCAGCATGGGAAGATGCGTTTCTGGTCGCGCACGATGGCTTCTACCATTTGTGCTGCAGCTGCGCCTGGTGCGTACCAAGCGGAGGTGCCCATCAGGTTCACCAATTCGCCACCACCTGATTTGGTGCGTTCAACGATGGCGTTCAGTTTGTCGGCAGCAATGAGTTCTGTTACAGGAATACCTGCAACCGTTGTATAGCGAGGCAGAGGCACCATGGTGTCGCCGTGTCCACCCATCAATACCGCTTGGATGTCTTTGGGTGAAGTGTTCAACGCATCTGCCAGGAATGCGCGGTAGCGGGCGGTATCCAGAATTCCTGCCATACCGAACACACGCTTGGAGTCGATGCCCGCCGTGAGGTAGGCGCAATAAGTCATCACATCAAGCGGGTTCGATACCACCACGATGATCGTGTTGGGCGAATGCTTCATGATGTTCTCGGTCACCGAACGCACAATACCGGCGTTGGTTGCGATCAAATCGTCGCGGCTCATGCCGGGTTTGCGTGGCAAGCCAGAAGTAATCACCACAACATCTGAACCAGCGGTGGCTGCATAATCGTTGGTGCTGCCTTTGATCCGCGTATCGTACAAGTTGATGGGCGATGTTTGCCACATGTCGAGGGATTTGCCTTCGGCAATTCCTTCTTTGATGTCGAGGAGGATGACTTCGTTGCACAGCTCCTTGTGTGCAATTACATTGGCGCAGGTAGATCCTACGTTACCAGCGCCTACTACGGTTACTTTCATGTTGTGCGGATGGATTGTGTTATGAGTGATAGTTGATTGTTGTTATGCGTCGATTTTGGCGTAGCGCGAATTCTTCTCGATGAAGTCGCGGCGCGGAGGCACTTCGTCTCCCATGAGCATGGCGAAGATGCGATCAGCTTCGGCAGCGCTTTCAATAGTGACTTGCTTGAGTGTACGGTTCTCGGGGTTCATGGTGGTGCTCCATAATTGCTCAGCGTTCATTTCTCCAAGACCCTTGTAGCGCTGTATAGTTACCGATGATTCCTTGCCTTCGCCTGCCAGTTCTTTTGTGAGCTGTTCGCGTTGTTGATCGTTCCAGCAGTAACGCTCTTCTTTACCTTTCTTCACGAGGTATAACGGTGGTGATGCAATGTAGATGTATCCCTTTTCGATGAGCTCCTTCATGTGTCGGAAGAAGAAGGTAAGGATGAGTGTGGTGATGTGGCTTCCGTCCACGTCGGCATCGGTCATGATCACAATCTTGTGGTAACGGAGCTTTTCAGTATCGAGCGCCATGCGATCGTCGATGGTTCCTTTGCGTACACCGAGGGCGGTGTATATGTTGCGGATCTCTTCGTTCTCGAGGATTTTGTGATCCATGGCTTTCTCTACATTCAGGATCTTACCACGCAAAGGCAAAATCGCTTGAAATGCACGGTTGCGGCCTTGCTTGGCGGTTCCACCGGCCGAGTCTCCCTCTACAAGGAATACTTCGCAAATTTCAGGGTTGCTCTCAGAGCAGTCAGCAAGTTTGCCCGGCAGGCTACTTCCTGAAAAAACGCCTTTGCGTTGCACCATCTCGCGTGCTTTGCGTGCTGCATGACGAGCGGTTGCTGCCAATACCACTTTGGCCACGATGGCACGGGCTTCTTTTGGATGCTCTTCGAGGTAGTCGGAAAGCATTTTGGAAACTGCTGTATCAACGGCTCCCATCACCTCGCCGTTACCCAGCTTGGTTTTGGTTTGTCCTTCGAATTGCGGCTCCTGCACCTTAACCGATATCACGCAAGTGAGACCTTCACGGAAGTCGTCGCCGTTAATTTCAAACTTCAGTTTAGAAAGCAATCCTTCTTTTTCGGCGTAAGTTTTCAATGTACGCGTCATCGCCCTGCGGAAACCCGACAAGTGTGTACCACCTTCGTGAGTGTTGATATTGTTCACATAGGAGTGCACATTCTCGTTGAAGGAGGTGTTGTATTGCATGGCCACTTCGATGGGAATGCCACCGCTATCGCCTTCCATGTGGATACACTCTTCCATCAGCTTTTCGCGTGCCGAGTCGAGGTATTCAACGAATTCGATGAGTCCTTTTTCAGAATAGAAAGTTTCGCTGCTCACAGGCTCGCCATTGGCATCAAGCTCGCGCATGTCGGAGAGGGTGATGCTGATGCCTTTGTTCAAGAAAGAAAGTTCGCGCATGCGGGCGGCCAGCGTATCGTATTGGTAAACGGTGCTGGTGAAGATGGTGCCATCGGGGTGGAAGGTAACGATGGTGCCACGGTAATCGGTGGTGCCGGTTTCCTTAACGGGATAAAGAGGCTTGCCCATCGAATACTCCTGGAGGTATGATTTTCCACCTCGGAACACTTCCACCTTGAGGTGGTCTGACAATGCATTAACGCACGATACACCTACGCCGTGCAAACCGCCTGATACTTTGTATGAGTCTTTATCGAATTTACCACCTGCGTGCAGTACGGTCATTACAACCTCAAGCGCCGAGCGGTTTTCCTTGGTGTGCATATCTACCGGAATACCGCGTCCGTCGTCCTTTACGGAGATGGAGTTGTCGGGGTTGATGCGCACGTCGATGTTCTTACAATGGCCAGCCAGGGCTTCATCAATGGAGTTATCGACTACCTCGTAAACGAGGTGATGGAGTCCTTTGAAGCCGATGTCGCCTATGTACATAGCGGGCCTTTTACGGACCGCTTCGAGGCCTTCCAGCACCTGGATGCTGTCGGCCGAATAATCTTGTTTGTTTTGCAATGTTTCTGGGGTTGCTTGGTCGCTCATAATCAGTCTAATACAAAAATTTTTCGTTTACAAGCAAATTTACGGAATTGGGACCTCTTGGCAATCTCTAAATTCAAGATTTTCAGGCCTTTTGGGGTTATTTTTATTAACAAAAACCAGGCTTTTTGTGGATAAAGGTCGGGCAGGTTTTTAAACCTGTTTTTATGTAGCCTAAACTGTTGATTACAAATGGGCCTGACGTGTGTGACAAGTTACAAGTAACATGTTACAAGTTCCACCGTCCGATAGCTATCGGACTACCGCCACCACCTACCACTCACCATCCACCACTAAACTAAAAAGCATAACTCGCTCCTGCAAACACCCCCAAACGATACGATGGGTAATTGTACCAGCGGCTGTATTTGGATGCCGTTGCGTTGTTGATCTGTATGAATGTGGATAGCACTTTCGAGAAACGGTAATCAACACCCAGCGAAACATCCAAATAACCATCCAACGTGCCGTACTCTTGTTGGCCTTGACTGTCTAAGCCTTGGAAATAATAACGCGAATCAACCCACGCAATGGAGGCTTTGGTATAGATCTTTTCTCCGATGTTGTAATGTCCCTTGGCGGTGAAGGTAAATCCGGGTCGGAACAAGGGCTTGTCTAGGCTATCTGTTTTGTTGGATTCATAATCCACCGCCAAACTGATGCCCGATTTCTCATTCTGATCATACACCAATTCCGCATGCAAGCGCAGGCGTGTGTTGTCGTCGTAATAAACTCCGTATTCGGTGCGCTGGCGCAATACGGTGAATGGACTATCAGCCTTCAGCTCGATGTTTTCGTAATTCAGGAAGAACGCATCGTCTTTGATGCGCGTTAAGGCGAATGAGCCTATGAATGCCAATTGGTTTTCAATCTTGATGTTGACACCGGCCTGCAAATCGAAATTGTTGCGCTGGTTCAGCAGTTCTGGCCCGTCGAAGTTGCCGATAAATGGATTGTCTTTCGACAACGATCGGTATGAAGTGCGTTCCACATTGCCTGACAATTGCGCGAAAGCCGAGATGGTTTCCTTGGCAATAATCACATCCAAACGCACATGCGGCAACAAGTAGTAATTGGTTTTCTCGTTGGCATCAATCGGAATGTTCAGTCCGGCGGTAAGCTCCATGCGACCGAACTTTCGACTGAACCTGGGCTCAATCTTGAAGATATTACGCTTTAGTGATCCGAGTGAATCACTCTCATACTTGTTCACATCCGCTAATATCCTGCCACCTGCATTGAACTCACCCAGCTTGGTGTACAACGAACCATCGAACACGAATCTGCCCTCTTTGTGCCCGGTGTTGTCGGCGAAGTTGCCGAACTCCAACCCCGCTTCGTAGCGAGTATCGCTGCCATTCTCGAGGTTGCTCCCTAACAGTATGTTTCCTCCGATATCGGTGAAGCGGTGCTTGGTATCATCCTTCTCGTAAAAGGTATCATCATACCCATAGTAGTGATAGCCATTGCGGGAGAAATCGATGTTGCCCGACAAGGTGTTGCCGCTGAAGAAACGACTACCGAAAACACCCAATGAAGTTTCACTCATGCCCGGAAACCCTTCCCAGCCACGCACTTTTCCACTCGATGAAATATGACTCACATAAGCACCCGCATCGTACTCCTTCGAGCGCAAGCTGTTGAAGTAGGCGTCTATGAATGGTGTGTTCTTGGTGCCATATCCTCCTCTTACAAAACCTCTGTAAAGTTTTTTAATGTTGTTATCCTTCACCTTTACGGCTTTGATGGGGGAGATGGTGTAGATGGTGTTGAACCGCACCTTGGGCAGCTCATAGGTCATATCGGGAACATAGTTCACCATCGTATCGCTCTGTGGCACATCGCTGATCTTGATGGCATCCGAAAGCATCGGTTGATACGCTTTCACCACATCGATTTGTTCGTTGCCGATGTTGTTTTGTGCCCATGTGTGTTGTAGGCACAACAGCATGGCTGCAGAAAAAACGCAAATGATCCTTGCACGCATATTAGATTGGTTTTTCAATTGCCGTTTATGTTTTGGATGGAGTCGTTCTCGCCTCCATAGTATTTCTTTTCTTTCTCTTCTATTTCCTTTTGCAGCAGCTCATTCTCTTTGCGTTCTATGGCTTGCAACTTTTCAGTGGCTTTGGCACGCAAGTCTTCGCGGTCGTTGGGAGCGGCCTCGTAGTTTTCCACCAGTGACTTGTAAGTGGCTTTTGCTTGGAAGGTGTCTTTCAATGCCAGGTAGTTATCGCCAAGCAGCAAAAACGATTTGCCGATCCAAAACTCATAGGAGGGCGACTGGTTAATGAGGTCGAAACACTTCTTCTGCGAATCCTTGTAGTTGCCATTCAGGAATTGGATTTCCGCCAAACCGTATTTGGCTTCTGCGCCTGCTTCGCTGTTGGGCACCTTAGCCACGAAGGCAAACTCTTTTTCGGCGGTCAGCAAATCATTCAGCGCCAACGCGGCACGCGCATTCAACAAGTGAGCCTCACGAATTAAGTCGTTCGATACTTTGTCGCCAGCTATCAAGCGATCGGCATACAATCGTGTCTTGGTGTAGTCGCCTCCTTTGAAATGACAACGCATTTGTCCGGCCTGCGCCTCAATCACATTCTCACGCAAATCGGCAGAGCCTTCCAATCGTTCGAAGAGCGACAAGGCTTCACCGCATCGGTTTTCGGCTGATAAGATCTGTGCGGCACGCAGCAGTGATTTTTCAGTGAAGATACTTCGTGGCTGTTCGGTCACATACAAATAGCCATCGAGCGCTTTGCTGTTCTCTTTGATGCGGTAATCGCATTCGGCCTTGTAAAATCGCGAGTTGAGCGCATAATATCCATTGGGGAATTTACGGATGTACTCTTCAAATCCTTTCGAAGCCTTCTGGTGCTCGCCCTTCATGTACAATTGCTCGGCAGCCTCGTATGTAATAGAATCCTGGGCACCTGCACTGACATTCACCGATGGAACCTCTTTCACATAATCGAAGTATCCTTCGGGATTACCTGCACTAACGTAGATGTTCTTGATGCCGGTGAGGGCCGCCACACATTCGGTAGTGCCCGGATATTTTTTCACTACATCCTTATACACCGCCAAAGCTTTTTCATCCAGGGGTCGAGCATGCGGCGGTAGGCACGGATCTCACCATTGCGGAAGATGCTCGCCGGGGCTTTGATTCGCCCCTTGCGCGGCGGTGGTTCAGGGATCTCCCCGGCGATGATCCCCGCCACATGGGTGCCATGGCCATAGGCATCGCGCAGGGCGCTCTGCTCTTGATCATTGCCGTCATCGGTGAAATCGCGATGCCATTGGGCATGGGTGCCTTTGAGGTTGGCGCAGGTGGTGAAGTGGGGGTGCGATCCGTCGATGCCCGAGTCGATCACCGCCCAGCAGATGTCTTGCCCAGCGGCGCGGAAGGCGGCTCTGGCGGCATCCGCCTTGCAGGTGGCCACCGTGGCGTGGATCAACGGATACACCTTGAAGTCTTCCCAGATTTGATACACAGCTCTGGGCACCCAATAATTGGGATCTGTTGTGGCGACGCCTTCCGGCTCGAGATTGCGCGGAATTTGGAGATTGGCTCGCGCGCCAGGCGTTCGCTCAGCCCGATCCGCCGCCATCCGCTCCTCAAGCGCGATGTTGCGCAGTCCATCGAGTTCCACCAGGGCGCGAATCTCGGCGGCGTTGAGACGGGCGAAGACGTAATGGGGCTGGTCTTTGTTCTTCTGATGCTTAAGCCGTGGCGCTTCCTCTGGCCTCTGACCGATCAGATAGGCCAGGGTTTGCAGGATCCACTCCCTGGCCGCGGCCCTGGCGCCCGGGTAATCGAGGTTGGCATCGATGATCACATCAAACTGGCGCTCGCTCTCGGCGCGCTCCGCCTCCTCCATTTTCTTCAGCAGCGGCAGAGCGATCGAGGTTTTGATCAGGGTGCTCTGGATGCGTGCCTGCACGCCATTGGGATCCAGATGGTTGGAGCTGCCGTTCTTTTGGACCATGGCGAAGGCCGCGGCGGCGCGCGGGCGATGATTGTGAGACTACTGGCGTTGGCGGCGGCCTCCGCTCGGTGGCGCGGT
>JBJTQS010000334.1:0-2531 GCA_046075765.1 Bacteroidota bacterium | reverse complement strand
GTAATCCCCAACGATCTAAAATGAGTATATTCTTGAAGTTGCAGATAGTGCCCTTGATTTCAAAGAAGTCGTTTAGCAGGTCTTTATTGGGAGTAAATACGTTTGGAATAAAAAAAACATCAGTGTTTGTTCCGGTCAAGTCCGTGGTGATGCTCAACGTATCTACACATCCTGAAGACTGATTAATGATAGCTGAAACATTATAAAGTCCGGCAGCAGGATATTGGTGATTTACATTCATCCCTGAGCCAATAGATCCATCTCCAAAATCCCATGTTGCAGTCAGGAAAGTGGTTGGAAGTATTTCAAAGGAAACGGTTCTAGAGCAGCTATCAATGTCAAGTGATAGCTGCGATGCAATTGGTGTGCTGATGGTTATTTGCTGACGGATTGTGTCAGTACATGGCGCAGCACCGCTTATCAATGTAACTGAGTAGTTTCCTGGTGAGTTATATTGATGTGATGGGGCGGCTAAGGTTGACGAACTTCCATCACCAAAATCCCAAAAAGACACTGACAAGTCGTTTGATGTGTTTGTGAATTCTACAAGTGAGTCGCAATTTGAAATAGAATAGTTGAAAGATGCGATAGGAGATGCAATAATGGTTAATTGCTGATAGGTTGTGTCGGTGCAAGGCAATGTGCCGCTTATTAGTGTAACTGTATAGTTGCCAGGTGCAGAATAATGGTGTAAAGGGCTAGTTGTAGTTGACGAGCTTCCATCACCGAAATCCCAAAAAGACACTGACAAGTCGCTTGAGGTGTTTGTGAATTGGACTATCGAGTCGCAATTGGAAATGCTGAAGTTAAATCCTGCCGTTGGTGTTTCACTTAATAGCCAAGTTTGATTGCTAGTTGTATTGGAATTAAATCTTCCAGAAGCAATATACCCGCCAGTAGGCAGCGAGAAGTTTAAAGCATATCCTAAAGGATCACCAGGAAAATTAGGTATTGGAGACCATGAGTCTGTAGTGGAATCATATTCATAAAAATCACTCAAATAATTATTGTTTCTTCCGTTACCAAAAAAGCCTTTGCCATTCATTTCAAAACCACTGGCTGAATGTCTTGGAGATCCTGGAAATGGTGTTTTAGCCACCCATGTATTGTTGATGGCGTTGTAAGCCCATACTTGGTTTAGCGCTCCGCTTCCCAACGTATAACCTCCGCAAATAAATGCTGTATTTCCAATTACGAATCCTCCAGGTCCATCTCTGCCTGAAGAAGGTAAAGAACTTTGTAAGTTCCAAACATCGGCGATAGGGTTGTAACGGTACAAGCTGTTGAAGTATGTGCCGCTGCCATATCCACCGAATACAAACCCAAGGTTATTGATTTCAAAACTGAAAACATCCTGTCTGCCCGTTGCCGGGAATGCCGCTTTCGATGTCCAAGTATTTGCAAGTGGGTCAAATTCATAAGTGCTGGTAGGATTGCTGAATCCAGTAAAACCTACACTGATATAGCCTTTGCCGTTTACTGAGAATCCTGCACCAGCCCATCGGCCAGGACCAGGGAAACTTGCTTTTTGTGTCCATGTGTCATTTGTTGGGTCGTACTCCCATGTGTCTGTTTGTCCGACACTGTTGATCCAGCCACCAGCTATGTACCCTTTGCCTCCGATATCAAATCCCATAGCGGCATATCGATTTGAGGAGCCGATGCTGGCCTTTTGAACCCAACAATAACTTGAATAGGAATTTAACGGACTGGTAAGAGCGATAAAAAGCATAAAAAGTAATCTTGCTGCTTTCATGCTTGACCCAATTTATTTTATCAAATGTAATTTTTTCTTTGATATACCAAGACCGACGAGGTACTTTCCAACTCTTTCCTAGAAATACAAACCAAGCATAAAATTGGTTTTCAAAACAAATTTCACGCTCTAGAGGCCAGTTTTCCAGACTAAAGACTGTGAAAAGTTGTTTACATGTGTATAACTTCACCATAAGCAGCGGCAGCCGCTTCCATCACAGCTTCCGACATGGTGGGGTGGGGGTGAACCGATTTGATGATCTCGTGTCCCGTAGTCTCAAGCTTGCGGGCCACAACAATCTCTGCGATCATCTCGGTAACATTAGCGCCTATCATGTGTGCCCCTAAAAACTCGCCGTACTTGGCATCAAAAATAACCTTCACAAATCCATCCTTAGAACCTGCGGCACTTGCTTTTCCAGACGCGCTGAAAGGGAATTTACCCACTTTGATTTCGTAACCGGCATCTTTGGCAGCTTTCTCGGTATATCCAACAGATGCGATTTCCGGATTGCAATAAGTACAGCCAGGAATATTGTTATAGTCTAAAGGTTCTGGATGGTGTCCTGCGATTTTCTCTACACAAATGATTCCTTCGGCGGAAGCCACATGAGCCAATGCCTGGCCTTTTACAATGTCGCCAATGGCATAAATGCCGGGCATGTTGGTTTGATAATAATCGTTAACCACAACGCGGCCTTTGTCGGTTACCACACCAACTTCTTCAAGCCCCAGATTTTCGATATTCGGAGTGATGCCAACTGCGGACAAAACCG
>JBJTQS010000333.1:0-6650 GCA_046075765.1 Bacteroidota bacterium | reverse complement strand
CGGTTGATAGGGTGTCGGTGTAAAGTCCACTCTGCGTATATACCGTTCCCCATGGGGAATTGTACGAAGTGCAGGCAGATGCGATTTGCGTTGGCGCAACAACCGTATTGCCTATAACGAGAAGTATTGAAACAACACTATCACAACCAGCAGAAGTTTGCAAGGTAACAACATACAATCCGCTTTGCGTGTAGGTGGTACCCCACGGAGCAGCATATGAATCACATGCCGACACATTTTGCACTGGAGTTACAACGCTGCTTGCAATAGTAAGGTTGATGGAGATGATGCTATCACATCCATTAAAGGAAACCAAAGTATCAGCATAAAAACCACTTTGATTGTAAACAACACCCCATGGCGCAGTGTAACTATCACATGCTGTAATGTTGAGCGGTTGCGGAACATAGCTATTGTTTATGGTTAAAGTAATTGTTATGATACTGTCGCAACCAAATGAGTTTGGAATGGTGTCGATGAACGTGCCGCTTTGGGTAATGATGTTTCCACTAGGTGAAGTATAGCTGTCGCAAGAACTGGCTATTATTGATGCAGTGGTTGGATTACAATTGCTGTAGCATATATAAACCAATCCATTTCCACCGTTACTGTTATCCAACCCGAGTCCTACCCCTGGGAACAACGACAAAATAGGATCAGATGAATTGGCCGGTTGTCCAAATGCAAAAAGGTTCGCTGTTACTGTGTTGCCAATAACACCCGGGCACGTGGCACAAATGAATCCACTTCCACCCCCTCCAGCACTGCCCACACCGAAGCAACCATCGTGACTACCACCTCCGCCGCCACCAAAGTAACCAGAACCACCGCCTCCCCCACCGGTCCTATCCGCTGATGTACCACCGAAATCAGTAGCGCCTGTTCCTCCCTGCTGACCTGAACCGGCTGTACCCAAAACCGGGTTTGAACAAAGCGTGTTCGAGGATGGTGCACCACCTGCGGTTTGTGTTCCTCCAAATCCATGAATATTGAACTGGTTGTTTGCTGGAGTATATTCAGCATCCAAACCGCCACCACCACCACCTATCCTACCACTCGTTCCACCGCCACCTCCGCCGGCAATGCCAATGATATTATTAATACTTCCAATCAGTCGCACCAATGTCAAACCACCACCTCCGCCTGCACCCCCTACATCGGTTGGCACACCAAAAACCAGCTCAACCCTGTTGCCACTTCCTCCATTACCACCTCCTCCATAGCCACCTAAACCACCAATGTGCCCCTGTGCAGCAAAGCCTCCACCTCCCACTACTATTTGCAACACATCACCAGGAACTACAGGCAAGGTTACTTCCGTGTAACCTCCTCCACCGCCCGCATTGTTTATAGGTTCAGGACCACCACCGCCGGCGGCTCCCCACATTTTTATGAAAAGAGTATCAACGCCGGCAGGTACCGTCCATTGTTGTGGAGATCCGGTATATTGGAAATCCAAACACGTGCCTGATGGAGGATTGCAGTTAACTACCGTAATGGTGTCGATTAACGTATCCAATCTGCATTGGTTTTCATATACCACTTGTATTGTGTATTGCCCAGGCGTGTTGAATGTATGTGTGACAGGATCGAATAGAGCACCCGTTGCAGAATTATTTATACCCGAGGCAGGATCACCAAAATTCCATTGGATAAATTGAGGATACAAATTCAATCCTGAGAACGTGAACTGAACCTGGGTGCCATTGCAAGGTGTTATCGGGGAAATAACATTGATTTGTCCGATTGGGTCATCCAAATAAATCACATCCATTGGCAGCCCGTAGCTAGAACCACCTGGTTGGATATTGAGAGCGCTCGCATTGAATCCACAAGCAGGAACAGGAAGATCGGGGTTGGGGATACTACCCAAACCGCCATTGGCAATGTAAATGATGCAATCAGGTCCAAGTTGTAACGCGGCACCATAGGCATTCGCAACAGTTTGTCGGCTTGCAGCAACATTAGATGCATTCAAATCAAATTGAAAAATGCCATCCAACAAATTACTGACATACAAATACCTTCCCGAGGGGGAAAACTCCACGCCATAAACGCTGGAACCTATTGGTACCGGTAAACTAACGATGTTGGTTATTTGACCAGTAGAATTGTTAAAAGAAAGCACGTCAACAGTTCCTACAACATAAGCGTTCGCAAGAAGCGTGTGATCACGGTTGAATTTCAAAAAACCGGCACCGTTTATAGTTGAAGTACCTGCAAAAGAGGTAACAGGTGTGGAACTGATTCCCGTTGCTGTCACCTGCCATGCGAAATATTGGTTACCACTCACCTGACGAGAAATCAACCAATACCCGGCTCCGTTGGCCATTGGAGCACACTCGAGCTTCTCTGATATCCCGTTATTAGAAACAAGAATGTTTTTTTGTCCGACCACTACATCACCCATGCCGCCATTCAATGTCATATCAACCACATTCATGCGCAAGCCATTGGGACCACCGAATTCATCAACAGTGAAAACATAATATAAAGCGGTGTTACCAGGGTTTGGCACAATGAGCGCCGCAGTGGTGGAAGATGTAAGTGCGGGAGTCCCTCCCAACAAACCTGTACCATTAGGCATTGGTTGGTTCATCCGATCCCAAATCGTAATTCCATTGGTATAGAAAAGCAAGTCGCCCGAGTACCGATCAGCAATCGAAGCAGAACCTTCGCTTGTGAAAATGGCGCTGCCAGTTGTAGAAACCGGCACGCCCGTACTAAAATCAACAGAGCCATTTATTCCAAAATGCCATTTGTCATTTTGTCGGCTCTGGCCGAAGCTCGGCTGAGAGTCAAAACAAACAACAAAAAGCAAATAAGAGATTAGGAGTTTTAAGTATTTGCTCATCCTGAATAAACAAAAGTTATGTGATTTAGGTTTGAAACGAAAATAGATAAAAAGCTCTTAAAACTCACATCAACAAGAATCTTGCTCTCAATTAGCAACAATTGACAATAACAACAGGGCTTAAAAGGGGTGAAGCCAACACAAAAGCGATTTGAATTGTGATTAGAAACACTCGTCGAATTAGAGCTACGAACACAACGTGGTTCCATCCTCAATCGTCCACCCTTCGATGAACTCAGGGCAAGTCGTCAATTGCTAGTGGCATTTAAACTCCTCGAACGGCTGCTGGCATGCATCACAATAATGCAACGCCTTGCACGCGGTTGAGCCGAAGGCACTGGTAAGGTGAGTTTGGTTGGAGCCGCAGAACGGACAAACAGTTGGTTTGCGTTTGCCACTCAACAGTGACTTCAAATGATCTTCGGTGGACATGGATGGCGGTGCGATGCCATATTCACGAAGCTTGCGTTTCCCTTCTTCCGTCATCCAATCGGTAGTCCATGCTGGTGCAATAACCGTTCGTACTTTGAAGTTGGTGATACCATAACCAGTTAAAACACGATTGATGTCCTCCTCAATGACACGCATGGCCGGACAACCCGTGAAAGTTGGAGTGATGGTTATCTGTAATTGCCCGTCTTTTTCCTCAACGCCTCTCAATATCCCCAGGTCGGCGATAGTGAGTACGGGAACCTCGGGGTCGGTTACCTCCTCAAGGATTTTTGTGATTTCGGCAATGGATTTAGTGGTCGACATGATTACATCGTTACCACTTGGCACCGGGATAAGCACGAGGCAAGAACTGCATCTCTGCAAGGATAAAACCTAAATGCTCGGTGTGGTTGCCTTTGCGACTTCCTACACGGGTGAGATTATTTACCGTTGGAATTTGAATCGTTGCCTCCGCGAAAAGCGTTTTAACATCTTGCTCCCAAGAGGCGCGTACTTTCTTCATATCAGCGGCAATTCCATCGGATAACAAATCGGCGTCCACCTCATCGGCATCAAACAAGTCATCCACAAAGTACCAAAGCTTGTTCACTGCATCTTGCAAACGCTGATGGCTTTCTTCTGTGCCGTCGCCTAAGCGCAACATCCAATCGGCACTATGACGCAAATGGTATGCTACTTCTTTGATGGACTTCTGCGCAAAAGCACGAATGGACTCATCGGTGCTGGTGGTGAGTGAAGAATACAAATGAAACAGATAAACACTCATCAGATACTGTCGTGCCATGGTGCAAGCAAAATCACCATTCGGCTGCTCGGTGATCAACAGATTCCTGTATTGCCTAGCATCACGCAAGAAGGCCAAATCATCCTCACTCCTATCCTTACCTTCAATCTGACCGGCGTATGAATAAATTATGCGCGACTGACCAATATAATCGAGTGCGATGTTCGAAATGGCAATATCCTCTTCAAGAATCGGACCATGGCCACACCATTCTGATAGGCGCTGACCAAGAATCAAGGAAGTATCGCCAATGCGAAGACAGTATTCAAACAAAGCTGTGTTGCGATCCATTAGGAAATCATCTTGATGCCCTCGGGCGTCTTGTAAAAATTAGGGTTGCGATACACCTTGTCGTTGGCAGGGTCGAAGAACGGCCCCATGTCTTCAGGCGTGGATGCGGTGATGCATTCGGAAGGAACCACCCAGATATTCACGGCTTCTTTCCTACGGCTGTAAACATCTCGGGCGTTAGTGAGCGCCATCTCGGCATCTGGGGCGCGTACGCTACCTGCATGCTCGTGAGGTTCACCTGATTTTTTCTGGGTGAACACCTCCCAAAGTTTCCATTGTGTATTGTTATCGACTGACATGTTGTGTTGTGTGTGTGTGGTGTTTGTATCAGGCGGCCGTAACCATTGATTTCTTGCGTGCGTACTCGCGGGCTGCATCACGCACCCAACGGCCTTCTTCATCCGCCTTGCGACGCGCGCTCATACGCTCATGGTTGCAAGGGCCGTTTCCGGAGATGACGGCGTTGAACTCATCCCAGTTTATTTTTCCGAAATCGTAATGTCGTGTTTGCTCATTCCATTTCAAGTCAGCATCGGGAATACGCAAACCAATGGCCTCCGCTTGTGGTACAGTGCGGTCGATGAATCGTTGGCGCAGGTGGTCATTAGAATACAGTTTCACTTTCCAACGCATTAGTTCATCACTGTTTGGTGAATTGGTATCTGATGGGCCAAACATCATTAAAGCGGGCCACCACCAACGGTTCATGGCATCTTGGGCCATTTCTTGTTGCTCCTTGGTGCCACGCATCAAGTATGCGAGCAGTTGGTAGCCTTGCTTGTTGTGGAAATTTTCTTCCTTGCAAATGCGCAACATGGCTCGTGAGTAGGGACCATACGAACACTTGGCCAATGCGGTTTGATTGATGATTGCGGCACCATCCACCAACCAACCAATGGCACCGATATCGGCCCATGTGAGGGTTGGATAATTGAAAATGGAGGAATATTTGGCCTTGCCGGTATGCAATTGGTTGATCATTTCAGCACGGTCGATGCCCAAAGTCTCGGTAGCACTGTAGATATACAAACCGTGTCCAGCCTCGTCTTGCACCTTGGCCAAAAGAATGGCTTTGCGAGCCAAACTGGGGGCGCGGGTAATCCAGTTGCCTTCAGGAAGCATTCCAACAATTTCAGAATGAGCATGTTGCGACATCATTCGGATAAGTTGCTTACGGTACCTTTCGGGCATCCAGTCTTTAGGTTCAATAACCTCTCCGGAATCGATTTTTCTTAGGAATTCAGCTTCTCTTTGCTCTTCAGAGATCATAGCGCGTGGGGGTTAAGTGGTTCAAATTTACCAAATCAAGGCCAACTAATATTGATTTCTGTCACCTCATGAATGAGAAGATAACAACGATTGAAAATGAAATGTTTGGGACAGAAAGGAATTCAAATCTAATAAGATTGAATTTAATATCTTTGCAGCCCCGAATCCAAGGCGAGGTAGCTCAGGTGGTTAGAGCGTAGGATTCATAACCCTAAGGTCGGGGGTTCGATTCCCCCCCTCGCTACAATTTTTCAATATGCCTATTTTTTATTGGGCAACATTTTCTCAACTAAAAATTTAAGTTTTTTAAAGATGCCATTGTTTCGGAGATTCAAATCCGAAACAAATGAGCCTTTTTTGAAAAAATCAATTTGATAAACAACTGTAACCCAAGCGATAGATTCTCGTACAACACGGCATTCCCAAAACGAAAAGCCATGGAATTATTCGCAACAGCCTCAATCTTTCTGGTCGCTACCCTGCTGATGACCGTTTTCTTTCATGTCAGGTACCTGAATCAATACTCGAAAAGTCAGCCACTCGATTACCGCGCCATCAGAAGCGGAAACTGGAGCGACCTTACTATTTGGGAGATTTATGATGACGGCAAATGGAGCAAGACCAGTTCTTCGCCAAACTCCACCAATGCCACCGTTTTCATTCCAATGAACATCACCATCGACTTGAATCAGAATGTTAAAGTAAACAACCTATTTATTGAAGAAGGTGGATCATTGAATATGGTTTCGGGGAAAGTTACCATCGTAAAAGCATTTGACCAAGGCCTGCTCTCTTGTAATGGAACACTCAAATTGGGATCTTCCGCAGTTGATGGCGATGGCGATGTAGTAGTAGGCTCCAGCTCTTCTTTGTACTGCCAAATGGTGGCAGGAAATAACGTTGCCAATTTCCAAGTTACAGGAAGCAAGTCGATTTGCGCTGGCGTTCGGTACTTCACATTTTAAATCACTCGCAAAACACAGATAAACCGGAGGCCGT
>JBJTQS010000332.1:0-2766 GCA_046075765.1 Bacteroidota bacterium | reverse complement strand
CGAAGGAGTAGGGTTTGTCGTTGATGTAAGCTGTTTTTTTCATTTTGAAAATATTATCAGGTCAATAATTGTCTTCATATTTTTATAACGGCGGTAGGTGGTTGGTTTTGGGAATCAATTATTGAAGTAAGTCGACAGTTCATCCTTAAAGTACTTCAAGCCATTTTTCACCGGCAAAGGCAATCCACCTCCTAATGCACACAACGAACCCGTTTCGAGAGTTTCGAGCAGGTCGTTCATCAAGGTGCGATCGATTTTGTAATCTGAATTTCGTGCTTTATCGATCATCTCGTAACCTCGTGTGGAACCCAGTCGACAAGGGAAGCACTTGCCACAGCTCTCGTGTGCAGTGAAACGAAACAAGTGCTCGATGTAGGCGATCATCGGAAAGTCTTCGGGTATGCAAACAACTGAAGCATGCCCTAGTAGAAATCCTTCTTTTGCAAAGGTGTCGAAGTCAACGGTGAGTGAATCAATTTTGGAAACAGGAACCAATCCACCTAGCGGACCGCCGATGTGCATGGCCTTGACTTTCGACTTGAAACCTTGTCCCAGTTCGTCTATGACTTGGCGCAAAGGTGTGCCCATATCCACTTCGTAAATTCCAGGACGATTGAAATGTCCATCAAGTGAAATCAATTTGGTTCCGGTTGATTTTGGTGTGCCGATGGCTGCATATGCATCACCACCATGTTGCATGATCCAGGGTAGGTTCGCCAAAGTCTCCACATTGTTTACCACTGTAGGTCGATTGAACAAACCTTGTTGGGTGGGATAAGGTGGACGCGTACGAACTTCTGGGCGCTGGCCTTCTATTGAAGAAAGCAAAGCCGTTTCTTCGCCGCATATGTAGGCGCCTTGTGCTTTGATGACTTTGAATTCGTATGAGAATCCGCTACCAAGAATATTTGTTCCAATCAGTCCGGAAGAACGCAATTCCTCGATGGCATCTGTAATGATGTCAACTGACTCTGGGTATTCGCCACGAATGTAAACCACTCCGTGTCCTGCACCCACAATGTAACCGGCAATCATCATGCCCATCAACAACGCATGCGGGCGTTGTTCCATGATATATCGATCTGAGAACGCACCCGGATCGCCTTCATCGGCATTACACACAATGAATTTTGTTTCGCCTTTCACATTCCGACAAGAATCCAGCTTGAATGCCATACTGAATCCGGCACCGCCACGACCCCGCAATCCGGATTTTTTCAATTCGTCAATCAACACAGAAGGTTCCTTTTTCAGGCAATCGCGGAAAATCTGATAGTAATCAAGCGTTACGGGATAACTGGCTGTGAGTATTGGAGTGCCCGAATGTCCCACATGGTATTTTTCAACGGTAGTGTTTTGCTTTTCGCAGATGTTTTTCAGGCTGTCGATGTCTGATCCTGAGAAATTTTTTCCGTTCACATGAAAAGCACCGTTTTCGTGACAACGGCCCAGACAACACATTTCTCCGATTTCATTCGCTGAAAAATGATTATTCAGTTTCTTGCGCACATCGTCTTGCGTGCCTGCAGTCATACAAGCAGTGCCATTGCATACATAGGCCTTCTTGCCTTGGTTTTCGGGACGCAGGAAATCGTAGAAAGTAATGGCGCCATATACAGATGACTTGCCAACCAGGAACTCATCGCGCAAGCGGTCCATCTCTTCATTCGACAATGTTCCGCTGTCGGCTGCTGATTTGCCATATTCCTCAAAGAGGTTTTTTTCTAGACCTTTCCTTCCGGAAAGTTCACTAAGGTTCTTCGACATGTTTATGGATGTGTCAATAGGGTGGTGTCCATCAGGATGCGTTCCGGATGAGCATATACGGTAAATCGTTGGTCGCGACAAAACGCCACCAAGGTCAAATTGTTTTGCGTGGCATGTTCCACCGCCATGGTGGAAGGGGCCGAAACGGATGCCAGTATGGGAATACCCGCCGAGGTGGCTTTGTTCACAATCTCATAACTCAGTCGACCGCTTACTGTCATGCACACCGCATCCGACAATCTTCCGGTTCTAACCAAGGCCCCAATAAGTTTGTCAACGGCATTATGCCTGCCGATATCTTCTCGAATCCCAATCATCTCTCCTGAAAGGGAAAAAGCCGCTGCTGCATGTGTGCCACCTGATTGACTGAAGTCGGCTTGCGACTTGCGCATGGTTTCGAAGAGCGCAGGTATTTGTGATGCAGGAAACACAGATTGGTTTTCGATCTTGTGCTGACTAAGTGTTTCATCGAACGAGGTTCTTCCGCATAATCCGCACGATGAAGCAGAGACGATGTTGCGATTCATGGCAAAATCTTTCAGGAGTAACTCCTGAGGGACCTGAACATCCACGGAAGTGATAAATCCCTTTTCGTTTTTAGAAACGATATTAACTTGCAATGGCAACTTATCGCGATAAACCTCCTCAGTATACAATAACCCGGCAACTAAATCATCTTCGAATCCTGGAGTGCGCATCGTTACCGTAAACGCCTCGCCATTCACAGATATATGCAACGCCTCCTCCACAGCCAATACATCCTCCACCGAACGCACAGCGCCGGATTGGAAAAGAGTAGCGGATTTGGAGGTAGTCATTGGCGGTAAGTAGTAATTAGTGGGTAGTATGTGGTAGGTAGTGCTATAATTTTGTATTTAAATTGTAAATAGTCAATTGTAAATAGTCAATTGTAAATAGTCAATTGTAAATAGTCAATAGTAAATAGTCAATTGTAAATAGTCAATAGTCAATTGTAAATAGTCAATCGTATATCGTCAA
>JBJTQS010000331.1:0-3983 GCA_046075765.1 Bacteroidota bacterium | reverse complement strand
CTACGAACTCCGTTGCAAACGTTAGCGATAGCTCAGCCTTTTTCTCTGGGAAAGTAACATCAAACAGAACCGTAACCGAACAGGGTTTTTGCTGGTCAACCACACAGAACCCAACTTTGCTGGATCAGAAAATTATCGCTGGCGCCGATACAGGAAGTTACAGTGCATCGGTTTCTGGGTTGCTTGCAGGAACCACTTATTTTGTTCGTGGTTATGCCATTGTTGCCGGTCAAACATTCTACGGCAATCCGCAATCATTCAGCACTACCAGCATTAGTTCCGGTGTGGTAAGGTTTGAGTTTGAAAATTATGTGGATGCCTCCCCTTTGCAGTTAGGCCCTTTGGCTTATACCAATCAGGCTGGTAACGTGTTCAGTGTTGATTTGCTGAAGTACTACATTAGCAATATTCGTTTTTTCAATCAAGGAACTGAAGTTTATGCCGCTCCAAACTATGAGCTGCTCGATGCTTCTGACCCCACATCGTTGAATTTTGATATACCTGTTCCTATAGGATCGTTTGATGAGGTTAGATTCCTCTTAGGTGTGGATAGCGCCCGCAATTATTCAGGCGCTCAGAATGGCGAGCTGGATCCCGTATATGGCATGTTTTGGGATTGGAACACCGGTTACATTTATTTCAAGCATGAAGGTCAGTTCATAGACAGTGTTGGAGTAACACAACCGTTGGTCTATCATTACGGAGCGCTTCCTGCATTAAGAGAACATCCGTTTAGCGCTGCTTTTTCTGTTACTGCCGGACAAACTCGTACAATCAAATTCCGTTTCAATTTGAACAAGCTGTATCGATCACCGAATGTTGTCGACTTCAATGGAAACAATATTCATTCAGGGGGTGCCAACTGGGTAACCACCATTCGCGAGAATTTTCTTAACGCTTTTCAGATCATTTCCATAAACTAAAAAACCGGGGTTACGGCCCCGGTCTTTCAAACACACAAAAAACAAATTTTATTATCGGATCACTACACGACCAACACTAACTTTTTCTGATGTGATAGTGCGTACAGAGTAAATTCCCGACGCCCATCCTTGGGTGTCAATTGAAATGGAGTCGTCAAATGATTGAATGCTACTCACCGCTTGACCAGTGGAGCTGATAACTTCTACACTCAAAACCGAACCGCTATTGTTCAATACTTGAATGGATGATCCAGCAGTTGCAGGGTTTGGATAAATTGCGATGTTGTTGCTGGTTTCAGTTATTTCGCCAATTGATGTGGTTACTGGCAATGGGAAAGTAGTTCCGTTTGGCAATGTAACCCAAAGTCCGAAACCTGCACCGTTTTGGTTGGCTCCTGGATTCAGGAATCCTGAGGCAAATACCACTGCAGCACCGCCTGCAAGAGTGGTTAGGTCGGCTTGGTAGCTGGCAACTACAACAGAATTGTTGTTACCCGGCGTTACATCCAAACTGTATGATGCAGCAGGCACGCTCAGATATGGAGTGATGTCTCCATAAGCAGCATTGTCGATCAATACAGGGCCTCCTGTGATTTTGATATCAACGGTAGGTGCGTCAGTTGCTCCATGTAATGCAATGAAGTCCACATCTGTTCCGGCAACCGCGCTTTCGCGGATGTTGTTTTGTAGGAATAGGTTGAAAGCTGTTGGCCTTCCATCAGGATTGGCAGCAAAAGAAGCTGGATTCAGCACGCCATTGGCGATGGCCACATAGGTTTGTCCGTTGGTTAGTGTTACGGGTACAGTGACCAAAATATCGTTCGCAGAAGTACTGTTTCCTGGAGCCACGCCAATATTTAAAGTCACATCGCCAGGAATATCGAGGAACGGAGTAGCCGTGCGGAAGGCGAAGTCATCTAAAGTCAGACTGCCATTGATGTAAATGTCAACGGAAGCAGCAGCAGGGTCGGCGGCATTATGAATTACTTGTAAACGGGCCTGACTTGTTGTTGGCAGAGCAATCACAGTTCCATTGCCTAATGCAGCGTACAAACCGAATGCAGGTCCGTTTTGATTTGCACCTGGATCCAAGAAGCCCGAAGCAAATACCACAGCTGAGCCTCCGCCCAAGGTTGAGAGATCAGCAGTATAGGAGGCAACTATGGCGCTGTTATTATTGCCTGGGGTTATATCCAACAGGTAACTCGCAGCGGGTACGGATAAGTAAGGAGTGATGTCACCATAAGCAGCATTGTCAACCAAAGTAGCAACACCACGGGCAACTACATCAACTGTAGGGGCATCTGTAGCTCCATGTATAGCAATGAAATCAACATTTCCTGAGCCATTTTGTGAACTTTCGCGAAGACCAGCTTGTAGGAACAGGGTGAATCCCGTTGAGCGTCCATCAGGATTGGATGAAAAAGTAGATGGACTCAGCACACCGTTTGCTACTGCAAGGTAAGTCTCGCCATTATTTAGGGTGACTTCAAAATTAACCAATGTATCGTTCGCGCTTGTACTGTTTGGAGGGGCGATACCGATATTAACTGGAACACCGGCTGGGATATCTAGGAATGGTGTGGCAGAACGGAATGCAAATGCCGGAATCGCTAATGCGCCGTTGAGATAAACGTCAACAGTGCTTGCCGCAGGGTCAGCTGCATTATGTATTACTTGTAGGCGAGCTTGACTGGTGGTTGGCAATGGAACTACAGCTCCGTTTGGTAGCGCAGCGAATACGCCAAAGGCTTCACCGTTTTGGTTGGCACTTGGATTCAAGAAGCCAGAAGCGAATACAACTGCTGCGCCGTTTGCCAAGCCGCTCAGGTCTGCGATATAGGAAACGATGATGTTTGAGTTGTTGGTGGCAGGTGTGATATCAACAATGTAACTTGCCGGAGGAACACCTATATAAGGAGTGTAATCACCGAATGCAGCATTGTCGGCCAAGGTGGCAACATTGCGTGCAATGATGTCAACTGCTGGAGCATCTGTAGAACCGTGCAAGATGGTTATGTCAACATTGCCAGGAAGATTAGATGCGGTTTGAGCGTTGGTGATGATGTTTAGACCAAATCCGGTATTTTTTCCGTCTGGGTTACTGCTGAAGCTACTTGGGTTCAACACGCCAGAAGCAACAGCTACATACTTTTCGCCAGATGCTAATGTAACAGGGAAATTCACCAAAGTGTCGTTAACGGAAGTACTGTTTCCGGGAGCAATTCCGATGTCCAATACAACTCCTGAAGGCAGATTCAAAAACGGTGTGGCAGCCCTGAAAGCAAAATCATCAATGGCAATAGCGCCATTCACGTAAACGTCAACTGTTTGGGCGCCCGGATCGGCACAGTTGTGAATTACTTGAAGCTCTGATTGAGCCTGTGCTACTTGACTGGTTAGCAGGACCGAAGACAGTCCCAACATTAGTAAAATTGGTTTTTTCATGGTTGGTTTTAGGTTAGTTTGATAAGTAAACAACCCTAAACCCCAAAATGTTTAACTAATAATATAAAATAGTTAAACAAAATACAATAAAATGACAATTATTAAGGCTATTGTCAAACTTTATCTAACTAAAGTTAAACGCCCAGTTTTAACTTCAGTGGTATTCTTAATGGTCTTATAATCAGCTTTGTAAACATAAACATCCTGAGTGGCTTCCTCATCTTCAACGGTTCCATCCCAGCCAATAGAAGGGTCATTGGTTGCAAAAACCAGGTCGCCCCAGCGGTTGTAGACCTGAAGGTTGAAATCAGCGATATTGGTTCCGAAAGCATAAAAAACATCGTTCACTCCATCTCCGTTGGGGGAAAAGGAATTGGGTATCCAAACACTTACTTCGTCCAAAATAGTAACCTCTTTGGCAATGGTGTCTTTACATCCAAACGGACTTTCAATTGCCAATGTCACTTGGTATGTTCCAGGGAATACATAGGTGTGAAATGGGTTCTGTATGTTGGAAAGGCCGGCATCGCCGAAATTCCAATACCAAGTGGAGGCTGCAAACGACTCATCCAAAAATTGAACATTTGGAACATAAACCGAAGGTTGCACCGG
>JBJTQS010000330.1:0-3546 GCA_046075765.1 Bacteroidota bacterium | reverse complement strand
GACAAGGAATTGCCAGGTAGCCGATTGATGAAATTAGGGCTAGATTTCTTTCCAAAAAAATCCTTGAATTGGAAAATGCGACCATCCAATCCCATTGTAAATAATTTTCTTGAAAGGTCCTTTGACATACTCATTCTACTTAATACACATAAATGCATCCCGCTATTATACACTGCTCTTGAAACAAGAGCTTCCTTCAAAATAGGTCGTTACGAACAAGGTCTCACAGGAATGCTGGATTTCATGGTTAAAGAAGACGGTTTATCAAATATGAAAAACCTCATCACCCAGATAAACCATTATTTAATGCTCATCAAAAATGAAAAAGCAAAATAGGCTAATTGGAACAGGAACGGCATTGATTACTCCATTCAATGCTGATTTCAGTATAGATTTCAAATCACTTGGCAAGATTGTAGATCATCAGATTAAGAACGGGGTTGATTATTTGGTTGTTTTAGGTACAACGGGAGAATCAGTTACTTTGGATAAATCTGAAAAGGAGCAAGTGGTTTCCTTCATAAAAGATAGAGCAAAGGGCAGGGTTCCTATAGTGGTTGGCGTAGGAGGAAACAATACAACCGAGGTTGTACATGCCCTTTGTACCGCTGATTTGAGAGGCGTTGAAGCGGTTTTGTCTGTTTCTCCATATTATAACAAACCCAACCAGGAAGGTTTGTACAAACACTTTTCTGAAGTAGCCAAGGCCAGTCCTGTTCCCGTATTACTTTACAATGTTCCTGGCCGTACTGGATCCAATATGCTACCTGAAACCACGCTGAGAATTGCCAAGAACCATAAGAATGTTATCGGAATCAAAGAAGCCTCTGGTAATATGGATCAAATCATGTCCATTTTAAAACATAGGCCCAAAGGGTTCTTAGTAATATCAGGAGATGATTCAATCACCTTGCCATTAATCGCTAGCGGTGCTGATGGGGTGATTTCTGTTGTATCCAACGCATTTCCTAAAAAATATTCGGAAATGGTTCGGTTGTGCTTGGATAACAAATGGGAGAAAGCTCGAAAATTACACTATGAACTTTTTGACTTGATACCGCTGTTGTTTGCCGAGGGAAGTCCTTCAGGTGTAAAATGCCTCATGGAAATGCAAAAACTCTGTTCAAATCAGGTCAGGATGCCTTTGGCACAAGTAAGCCAATCATTAAAGACTAAATTGGCGCAAGTTGCTGGCCTTCGAAAAAAATAAGAGAGAGTCAAGGATAAAGCCTGCGTGTTATCCAGTTACCGTTTAGCTCCGTGATGTATTCGATTCGGTCATGTAGCCTTGAAGTACGACCTTGCCAAAACTCGAATTTTCTTGGCTTTAGCATGTAACCGCCCCAATGTGGTGGTCTTGGTATTTCTTGGTTTTCAAATCGAATTACAAACTCTTTGAATTTCGCATCTAATATTTCTCTTGAATCTAGGATGCCACTTTGATCCGATACCCATGCGCCAATTCTGCTTTCACGAGGTCTTGAATTGAAATACTTATCGGAAATTTCATTAGAAACCTTTTCAATTGCTCCTTCTATTCGAATTTGTCTGTGCAAATCGGGCCAGAAAAAATTCATACAACCATATGGGTTTTCAGAAATATCAGATCCTTTTCTTGAGTTGAAATTTGTGTAAAATATAAAACCTTGTTGGTCATAAGACCTGAGCAGAACAATTCTCGACGAAGGCCTCCCATCCATGTTAACGGTAGATAATGTTAGCGCGTTTGGCTCCTGAACCCCAGCATCCACAGCATTAGCCATCCATGTGCCAAACTGATTAATTGGGTTCGGATCAATTGAATTTTCAACCAGCTCGCCTAGGTTATACTCTTTTCTTGAGGTATTTAAAAAATCTCCTAAATCTGTCATTTTCTATATTTGGTGTAAAGCTAATAAAATCGAAAATCATATTTTAAGTATTGAATATCAATTTAATAAGCTGTTCGTTTGTTGTTCAAATGTCAATCGTTCGAGTTTGTGTTAAATTTGATTAATTCGTTTGTAACACAGTAACCAAACAAACAAAATCGCGTAGTAAAGGTTCGAAATGGACATCCAAAAAGTTGACATAGTACCTGGAACCTTATTGCTGTCAGAACCTTTTCTGAATGATTCTTCATTCACAAGATCGGTTGTTTTGGTTACAGAGCACAGTGACAAAGGTTCGTTAGGTTTTATCATAAACAAGCCAACAGGTCATAATATGGGAGATGTCTTGGAGAAGTTCCCTCATGGCGATGCCCCATTGTTTTTTGGAGGTCCAGTTGAAACAGACTCACTTTTTTACCTTCATACTTGCAAAGGCCTTACCAATTCCAGAAAAGTAACCAACGGGCTCTACTTCGGTGGGGAATTCGATGAATTAAAAGCAGGCTTATTGTCAGGCGAGATATCCCCTAGGATGATTCGTTTTTTTGCAGGGTATGCTGGTTGGGATGCCGGACAGCTTCAAACCGAACTTAAAACCAATTCTTGGGTTGTTTCGAAACCCAAGCCAGAACTAACCTTCAATATGGATTCTGAAGGAATGTGGCAGAATATTTTGGTTGCCATGGGCAGTGATTTTGCTGAATTGGCATTTTATCCTTTGGATCCGAATCTTAATTGAATCAACAGCTAATCAGCTATCTTTGTGGGTATGGCGTTTCCCGTACTTGACATAGATGAATTTCTCAATTTTTCTGATAAGGGAGAGCATGTAATTATTGACGCCAGAAGTGAGTCTGAGTTCGCACATGCACATATTCCGGGAGCTATCAATATCCCGATTTTAAATGACGAAGAACGGAAGCTTGTTGGAACAGAATACAAGCAAAAGGGTAAAGAAGCGGCTTTGCATTTAGGCTTTCGCCTGGTTGGTCCTAGGTTTCATGAGATCATCACCGATACTATTGCTAGAGCAGGTAAGAAAAATTTGCTGTTATACTGTTGGAGAGGAGGGATGCGTAGTAATATTCTGGGATGGTTGTTATCCATAAACGGCTTCAGTGTAAAACTGCTCAACGGTGGATACAAGTCATTTCGAAATTTCGTTCTGAACACAAATGCCCATCCCCGTAATTTTATCGTATTAGGTGGAGCCACTGGGTCAGGTAAAACGGAAACCTTGGCTCATCTTACTTTACATGGACAAGCAGTAATAGATTTGGAGGCAATTGCTAATCACAAAGGTTCTGCCTTCGGATTACTGGGCAGAGGACAGCAGCCCTCAAACGAGCAATTTGAAAACAGATTAGCTCTAAAGTTAAGGAGTTATGAAGTTGGCGAATGGATTTGGGTTGAAAACGAAAGCCGAACTATTGGTTGCTGTGCATTGCCCGAAGCCTTTTACAACCAAATGCGTAAATCTCCAGTGGTAGAGTTAAATGTCTCATTGGAAGTTCGCATGCAGCGAATAACCCAAGAATATGGATCATTCTCGATTGAGGAATTGACTTTCTGTAGTGAAAAGGTTAAAAAGAGATTGGGGCCTCAGCATCTCAAGATGGCACTTGAACTGTTACATGGTGGCGACTTCCAAGGTTGGCTGAGGATATTAATGGAA
>JBJTQS010000329.1:0-3373 GCA_046075765.1 Bacteroidota bacterium | reverse complement strand
TAGCGTGAGCGATACAATGCACCTTCCGTAAACACAGAATCGGTCGTTCTCCGGATCGTTTACCGCATCGGGCGAAAATGCAGAAGGAATAAACACATCGCCGCAAGGCTCATCAACCGTCAATGTCATGCAGTCGCTACCTGTACAACCATTGAAATCTGTAACCGTTACGCAATAGGTGGTAGTTACAAATGGACTTGCAACAGTAACTTGACAAGTGTCGCATGACAAACCTGCTGAGGGTGTCCAAGAGTATGATACACCACCTGACGCTGTTAAAGTAATCGACTGACCTGATATTACCGATGCATCAGAACCTGCATTTGCAACTGGAAGTGCATAAGTAACCACATTCACTGTTGTTGTTTGACTGCAGCCATTTGCATCTGTAACGGTGCATTGATAGGCTCCAGCTGTTACGTTGTTGATAGTTGCTGAAGTTGCGCCTCCTGGATTCCATTGATATGTATAAGGCGCAGTACCGCCCGAAGCCGCTATTACGGCATTGCCATTTCCATCACCACAGGCAGGTTGCGTGCTGGTTAGAACTGTTGGTAGCGGATTGGAAAGTATGTTAACCAATGCCGTCACAGTGCATCCATTCGCATCCGTTACGATGCACTGATAAGCTCCAGCTGCAACTCCACTAATAGACGATGTGTTGGCACCACCGGGAGACCATGAATATGAGTAAGGCGCAGCGCCGCCGCTTACTGAAACCGAGGCGGAACCACTGTTGCTGCCACAAGCTGGCTGACTATTTGCAACCGCCGTAGGAGCATTCAATCCTTGTACCGTGACTTGTGTTTGCGAAGTGCATCCATTGGCATCTGTAACAGTGATCGTATAATTTCCGGCAGAAAGACCGATGGCAGTTGCCGTTGATTGTGCAGGCGATGAATTCCAATTGTAGGTGTACGCTCCTGTTCCTCCCGACGCAACCACAGTGGCCGTTCCACTTGATTGATTACATGTGGAAGGCGTAGAAGATGATTGCAAAGTGATTGGAGAGGGCTCAATGATTGTAACCGACAACGTATCTTGACAACCGGATGAATCGGTTACAGTGAGCACATACGTGCCGGCCGAAAGGTTATTGATGGAAGTTCCGCTTTGCGGAGGAGTGGTGTTCCAAGAATAGGTGATTTGTCCGGCACCACCGGTAACCGAAACAACCACACTACCGTTGTTGGCACCAGTGCAAGTAATCTGATTTACCGCAGATGCATTTGCTACCAATGGTGTTGGAGAACCCACAACCACTGATTGCACCGAACTGGTGCCTGCCGCATCCGTAACCGTAACCGTATAGGTTCCTGCACACAAACCGTTGATGGTAGTAGATGACGCACCTGTATTCCATGCGTATGAATATGGAGCAGTGCCACCAATGGCGGTAACTGTTGCCGTACCATCACACGTACCAACACATGAAACAGCAGTTGCGATAGTGGTTGCGTTGACAGGGTTACCACATACATAAGTTACCACCGGACAAGCACTCAAGTTGACCGTAGCCACAAAATTGACTCCGCTGGCAGCCACTTCACCATTGGAAGCCACATCCACATCATACACCGCACCGGAGGTGGATGCGCTCGCAATCAAGTTCAAGGATGAGTCGAACTTGTAAACTCCATTTCCAGAACCAACATACACATTGCCACAGTTATCGAGATCCAAGCCGCCGTTACCTTGGGTTTTGGTTCCGAAAATAGGTAGCGTGTTGATGATGCCGCTGGGTATGGATGCGGTGGCAACGATTGCGCCCGTGAGCAAATCACGCTTGTGTAATGTTTGTCCGTTGTGCGTATATAACGCATTACCATTGGAGCGGGTAGCACTGATGGGCTGCTTGGTACCGAAGCCATATCCGGGAATGTAGTAATCGAAATTATAGGAGGTGGGTGTCTTGAACCCAACTGTGGTTAATGAATTGTTGATGCTGCCGATGGTGTCCAAAGTCAGGAAATAGAAATTTCCATTGGGAGAGGAACAGATGGAACTAGCCTCCTGAATGCGAGGTGGAATGCTGGTGATGTTTCCAAAACCCACAACCGTTGTATTGGCTATGGCTCCGTTTGCCAAATTGATATTCATCATCGTTCCTCTGATTACAGGAAACGGGATGCTGAATGTTGCGCGACTTCCTCCAACAACCAACTGCGTTAAATCGCAGTTGAAGGCCAAGCTCCAATATTCGTAAGAGGTAAAACCATTGGGATTGTTGTACCAAACCAGTCCGCCCGAAGGGTTGATCTTGCGGATTTCGCCATTTGAACCGGTGGTGATGTAGGAATCACCATTGGGATGCGTCACCATCCCTCCTACCCAAAATCCACTTGAGTCCCAAGATGAGGAATAACTCCATTGCAAAATTCCAGCGGCGTTGTATTTACGGAGGTAAAACGGTGAGTCACCCATGTAAGCGTAAACATTGCCAGAGTTGTCGGTTTCAACTTCCCATACCTTGTTGGAGTTTGGTGAGGGCGGAAACACCACCCATGGATCAATCACCAACTGCTTTTTGTTATCGTAATGACTTAAAGCAAATGTGATTTTGTTTCCAATCATCTGAAATGAAGTGGCAACGCTTTTCTTATCCTTGCCCACGAATGAAATGGGCGCATGGTCAATGGCATCCCCGAAAGGGGTAGTTAACAAAATGTTTCCTTGATCATCCATTCGAGGAAGTCCATCGCCGTTATAAACCATAGCAATCATGTTGGGGTCAGCACCAGGTCTAACAACGAATTGATATTTGAATCCCTTTTCCGGATGAAAGGTGAACTCTAAATCGATTCCGGGATAGAGGTTCTTATACACAAGCTTCCTAAATCCTTTGATGAAATTGTAGTGCAAGCTATTGGAGCCCATGCCATAGCTGAAATACTCTTGCAAGGGATCTGATGCAACCAATTCAACAGCGGGATTAGCATTGGCAAAATCAATGTGGTATATAGTGGATTCCATACGCACCGCTTTACGTTTGGCAAGTATGGCCTCCCACTCTTCCTGACTATTTATCGGCTTGGTCTTATCCCACTTTTGCCTAGGCAACTTCTTATCAAAACGATAAGTCATACCCTTTGCAGTAAAGTAAACTTGAAACGGACCATGGTCAATGGCATACAATATCTTGGTCCCTGTTAATTTGTTTCTGCCATCGAATTGGGCTTTATTCTCAATGAATGCCTTTGGATATTCGTATTTGGCTTCAAATGCGATGGCTTGCAAACAAAATAAAATGGCCGTAATGGATAAGACTGCTTTACGAAACATATGATTGGTAGTTGTATGTTGAATCAATATTGGATTTATGATTTTATTTACTCAAAATCTTGAATTCGGTGCGACGGTTCAGTTGTCGACC
>JBJTQS010000328.1:0-3292 GCA_046075765.1 Bacteroidota bacterium | reverse complement strand
CAGCCATTCAAGGTTATCGTTACAGTGTAATTTCCATTTTGTGTAGCTGTATAAGATTGATTTGTGGCTCCGGAAATAGCCACACCGTTCCTATTCCATTGGTAGGTATTGGCTGGAGATGAAGTCAGTACATTAAAGTTTAAGGTGATGGTTGGAGTAGGCGGGAATGGACTAACAACAACAGGAGTTGCAACCAATGGGCTGCGGCATCCTTCTGAAACTACCCAATCATATAAATACAAATATGCTGCTCCAGTATTGAAGGCGGGATTGTAATATCCGGTAATGTTCAGAGGGCCGTTAGCAATTGAATAAGGATAAACCGCACCAGCCGTGTTTTGGTTCATTGTAACGCTTCCTGTGGCTACTTCCATGAAATATCCTGTTCCTACCGGTACGTCAAAGTCAACTTTTATAGGCGTTTTTCCTGTGAAAGCAGTTACGTTTTGCGTATAGGTATCCAAAACAGGCAATCCTGGACCTTGACGTAGATTGATAGTTACCGTCCCGGTTTGATTCGGATAAACATGAACAAAGTCAATGGTAACCGGACGAAGTACATCGAATGCCATTCCGAAATTGTTGCTGGTGGTTACGGTTTGGTTCCCAATGGCTGCATCCACAGGGCCTACATTATATGCTGTCCCTGCAAAACACTGCGCATAATAAGTGGCGCTTTGGTTTGTATTGAATGAGTAAGTGCTGCCTGATGCCACAGGTGTTGAGCTGTTCTGTGAATTGTACCAAAGAATGGTTCCAGTGCCAGTAGCAGTAATGGTGGCATTACCGCTTACACATAAGCTGTCGCCCACTGTTATAGGTGTGGTGATTTGCAGGACTGTGATGTCAATGGTGTTAGAACTATCAGCCGGACAACTGCCGCTGGAAACATAGGCACGATAGGTCGTATTCACCGTTGGAGCAACCGTATATGTTGAACTGTTGGATCCAGCACCTGTCTCGTTTACCCATGTGCCATTATTCAGTCTTTGCCATTGTATGTTTCCTTGTGAGCCATTCAAAACCAGGTCAGCAGTCTTGCCCAAACAAACCGTGTCTTGAAATGTGTTGGCAGTTCCTGCTATAGTCAATGCACCCACAGTAATGGTTACTGTATCCACATTGGAGCACACGCCATCGTCACCAATTACTATGTATGTGTTGGCACCCGGACCCGCAGGCGTACAGGTTACGTTAGGTCCAGAGGTGGTGTTTAGGCCTGTAGTTGGCGACCATGTGTAAACATAGTTTGCGTTACTGCTTGAAGCGGTCAAAGTCGCAGATCCATTCAAACAAAAATTCGTAGAGCTCGCATTTATGCTAACAGGTGCTGATGGTGTGATAGTAACTTGAACAGGAATCCTCGGACTGTTGCATCCAAAACCTGTAAACGGTGTGGTGATTTGGTTGTTCGCTGTATTGGTTGTTACCGATTGGTCCGTAAAGTCGGATGCATTATTGCTGTCGCTATTGCCGTTGCGTTGTACACTCAACCCGCCCAAGGTATTGGTGATATTCACTCCATCACCAGTCCAGATGGTTCCTGGAGTCAATGTGGCTCCATTTACCAAAATCGACATAGATTGGATGGTGGCAGCTGGCCAGTTCATTGGTACGAAATCACGCAGGTTGTTTTGGTCATCAATGATCAATGCCCATCCGGTAAAAGTAGGGAAGGCCCCCGAGTTCCAAAGTATGTTGTTTCCCCAGTAGGTGGTTCCCGGAACGGTTGTAACATCGGCAAATGAAAGTATGGCACCGGGATTTAAAACTCCGGAAAGTGTTTGCACAATGGTGTTGACTTGATTGATATCTGTATAACTATTGTTCACAGCTACTTTCCATCCGGTTACGTCAACTGGTACTGGGCCTACATTTTGGATTTCCAACACATCATTGGTTTGGATTTCCATCTCGGTGATGAGTATCGGACTGGCCGCTCCTGCACCACCGGATCCACCGCCTTGTACTTGGTCGGATACATATAGGGTAGTAGAGGCGGGTATGAATGTATTTGCAGGACTGCCAGTGGCTATGGGGGTAGTTGAAGTTTGGTCAGTAAACCACTGCAAAGTGCCATTTCCTGAACCGGTAAGTGTTACTGTTCCTGGACCACAACGACTCACATTGTTGGCAATTGGTACTGCGATTGTTCCAACAGTAATCGTAATCAGGTTGGATGTGTCGCTTGGACAACCAACCTCGGTTACAATGGCTCTGAATGTGGTAGAGGTTGCGAGTGTAACCGTGTAGCTCGGGGTAGTTGCACCAAGTCCGGTTTCATTTACCCATATACCGTTGTTAAGACTTTGCCATTGGAATATGGTGCCCAGAAATCCATTAAGTGACAAAGTAACAGGGGCATTATAGCAAACAGAATCGGATGTCGCACTAGCTACTCCGGCATCAGAGCAGGCTTTTGCATTGTTCCCGAACATCAGCAGGAATAAAACAAGGATGGTTAGGATTTTTTTCATTTTACAGATTATGGTTAAATATTATGTTTTTCATGGCTAAAATAACAATTTAAGCGCATCTAAATCAGTCGGTTCAATATATGCCTTAAAGGCATGAAATTGTGCTTGTTAATGGCTACATTTGTGTGAGAAAACCGAATCAAAATGATTAAAAAATTATTGGCGCTGTTGATAGCCTTTTGCTCATTCAACGCTCATGGTCAAGTCCAGACACTTCAAAAACTTGGACAACTTTCATTTAATACTACTTGCGCCGGTGTATGGCATTATGTTGACCCTGCCGGTAATGAATATGCACTTTTGGGCAATGGCGATGGCTTGGTAATTGTGGATGTGAATGATCCATCTAATCCCGCTGTGTTGCATACAGTACCTGCAGCCTCCAGCTTATGGAGGGAGGTCAAGACTTTTGGTCATTATGCGTATGCTGGTACTGAAGGCGGTGGTGGTATTACCATTGTTGATTTAAGTGGTCTTCCTGCTACTTACAATTCGAAAATATATAATGGTGATGGCGCCATAGCCGGACAGCTTAGCAGTTCCCACACCGTTCAGGTTTTTGGCAACTCCCTCTACGCCTTTGGAACCAACATCGGTACGGTAATCTGTGATCTTACTGATCCTTGGAATCCTACTTATGTGGGCTCTTACGGCGCATTCTATGTGCATGACGGAACTGTTCGCAATGATACATTGTGGTCAAGTGAAGTTTTTAATGGTCAATTTTCGGTTGTGGATGTAACTGACAAATCGAATCCGACAGTTATATCTTCTCATCCTACGCCTGGTTTATTCAATCACAATGGTTGGTTTTC
>JBJTQS010000327.1:0-13083 GCA_046075765.1 Bacteroidota bacterium | reverse complement strand
AAAAACCGTTTTGGCTCGACAGCCGAAATAGGGATTTACGAAATGGCCTCGTCGGGTTTATCAGAAGTACAAAATCCAAGTGAAGTGCTTCTCTCTCACATCGACGAGCAATTAAGCGGCATCGCCATAGCAAGCACTATGGAAGGGCTACGACCTTTGCTTATCGAAGTTCAAGCACTTGTAAGCTCCGCTGTATATGGAACGCCTCAACGATCAGCTACAGGTTTCGATCTGCGCAGACTGAACATGTTGCTAGCAGTTTTAGAAAAAAGATGTGGATTCCGATTAGCCGCTAAAGACGTTTTCTTAAACATTGCAGGAGGAATCAAAGTCGAAGATCCTGCAACGGATCTGGCTGTTATATGCTCCGTGCTCAGCTCCAGCGAAGACGTTGCATTGCCTGCTCGTGTTTGCTTTGCTGGTGAAGTGGGCTTGAGTGGTGAAATCCGACCAGTAAACCGCATCGACCAACGCATCCGCGAAGCGGAAAAAATGGGATTTGAAAAAATCTACTTTTCCAAGTATAACATGAAAGGCCTGGAGAAGGAAGCTAAAGGCAAGATTCAATTGGTGCCCGTAAGCAAAGTCGACGAGGTTTTCTCTTCACTTTTCGGGTAATAAATCCTTAAACCCTATCCTTCCATATCCATGTCTTCCCTGGAGCGGTCGCGCATGCGTTGTTGTTCGCGGTCACGCAATTCCCCAAAACGATAAGAAAACGAAACCGTCACAAAACGGCTTTGACGTTTGCGTGTGAAATCCTGGAAATAGGTTACATCCTCGAACTCGAAACCGAAACGTTGTATATTGAATGGGTCGGAAACCCGTACTGATACAACGCCCTTTTCTTTCAACACTTTTCTGCTTGCCGCGATGGTCAACATTTGCATGTCTTTCATTGTGCCTTGTGTAACCTTCATTCGTGGGCGATAGAAATATGTTATTTGCAGATCTGTGTATTTGAAAGGCTTGAATGTAGTAAAGACACGACCAGACGCAGTCCATGACTCGGATGACAAATCCTCCTGCAGGTTTTTTGCACTTAACATGTTATAATAAATGTTTGTGCTCAAGGTAATGTTCCACCATTTAAATGGGGAGCCGTTCAGGATGAACTCGCCACCGTAATTGCGGGCATAAGCCAAATTCTCCCAGGTAACAACAGTAATCTGAAGGCTATCGTTTGTAACCCGACGATATCTTTGGATATTATCTTTTGTCAACCTAGCATATAATGTAGATGTCAATGAGAACTTTCCAATGTATCGCATATTCTCGATTTCATAGCTGTCGGAATATTCCGGATCCAAGTCGGGATTACCGATTCTGACGTTTCTTGGGTCGTCGTAATTTGGAAACGGGTTCAATGCATTTCTTCGAGGCCTGTTGATACGGCGGCTGTAAGTAGCTTTCCAAGAGTTTTTCTGACTTGGCTTGTAGGTGATGAAGGCGCTTGGGTAAACAGAAAAATAATCCTTATTGAATATGGAATCGGTAGTGATCAAATTGGCTTCGGTGGTAGCGTATTCGCTGCGCAAACCAACTTGGTATCCGAATTTTCCTAACGACTGGCGGTATTGTGCATAAGCAGCGTGTAGCACATCCGAAAAAACAAAACGGTTGGTTCTGTTGGTATCGCTAACGTAGGAGCCATTGGAAAACTCTTCGAATACCAAGTCAGTATCAAATTCCCGAATGGTTGACTTAAGACCGGTCTCTAATTTTTTATCATCACTGATGGGATGCTCGTAATCAGCTGAGATGGTGTAGTTGGTGTTGTTATTTACTGTTCGGTCACGCTCCAGATTAAAGGAAGTGCCCGGCACGTTTTCACTCACATATTCGCCATCCGAGTAATCGTTTTCAGGCTCGTTTAAATCGTAAGAGGCTGTAGCGGTGAAATTCAGCAATTGACCTTTTTTCTTGAAGAAATGCTTCCAAACAAAATCAGCATCCAGGTTACGATTCGTACCTGAGCCAATGGTGATTCTCCTGGAAAGACTATCTCCCGGAACACCGAGCTCATAGAACCGGTACAAAATATTGTTGTCATCATCAGAGTTTCCAATATTCAGCATGGCGCTGGTGGAAATGGTATTTCGATCATTGGCATTCCAATCTACACCGAACTTGATGTTTTGAGAAGTCCTGGAATTATTACCGTTTTCATTCTGTGAAATCACATCAACGGTGTCTGGTCTGAAATAGGTTTCACGATAGGAGTTCCCTTCGCTGAAAGTCTTGTCGCGGGTAAACCCGTAATTGGTGTACACATTCCATTTGCCTTTGCGCAAACTCAATGATCCTGTAAAACCGTATCTGCCACCGAAAGAAGTATTAGCACCAACACTCCCCGTAAATCCTTGAAGACGATTTTTCTTCGTGACAATGTTGATAATTCCGGATATTCCATCGGGGTCGTATTTAGCGGAAGGATTGGTGATTACTTCCACGCTTTCTATGGCCGATGCTGGAAGAGATTCCAATAGTGATTTACCGCCGGAGCCCGTTAGTCCAGATGGACGACCGTCTATCAGAATAGTGACATTCTCATTGCCACGTAAGCTAACGGTACCCTCCTGGTCAATTTCAACGCTTGGGATGTTCTCGAGAACATTCTTGACATTTCCTCCGGCAGTAACAGCCAACTGGTCGGTGTTATAAGTTTTTTTATCGATGTTACTCATCATAAAAGCCTTGTCGGCGGTTATCTCGGCTCCTTGCAGGGTAGTGGCGGAGACTTTCAGCTTTATGGTTCCCAAATCTGTAACCGGTGGAGCTTCTCCAGGTCGCATGCCAACTCTTTGGACATACTTTTCATAGCCGATAAATGCGATTTCAACCATATAGCCGCCAGGACCGATATTGTCTATTCGAAATTCCCCATTGGCAGAGGTTATGGCACCGGAAACGAGGGATGAGTCCCGCATTTTTTTTACGGAAACCGTGGTGAACTCCAAAGGTGCAGAAGTGGTAGCATCAACCACCTTACCCTTGATGGAAAAGACGGGCTGCTGGGCCTCAGCAAAAAATGATATCAATAAAAAAATTGAAAGTATTTGTGTTAAACGCATATTATGGAAATAAGCTGCAAAGGTATCAAATGCCTTTTAGGATGTTACTGAATATACGAGGTTTAACATAAATGGCGCTTCATTGTTTTTTATATTTGAGCGATTTCGAGAAGACCTGAAGATTTATGAGCGATACAGATAACAAAAACGGTGGTGATTCAATGGAGAAGAGCACCGACAAGCCTACACTTTTCACCATTGGCATAGAGGAAGAGTTTCAGGTGATTGATCCTGTGACAAGGGATTTAAAGTCACACATGCATCAGATTGTGGAAGGCGGTAAAACCGTACTTCACGAGCAAGTTAAAGCTGAAATGCATCAATCAGTGGTAGAAGTAGGCACTAACGTTTGTAACAATGTAACCGAAGCCCGAAAAGAAGTGGTGTACTTGCGCCGTATGGTGGCTGAATTGGCTGCGAAGCAAGGTCTTCGTATTGCAGCGGCAGGCACACACCCTTTTTCTCGTTGGCAGGAGCAACCCATCACCGATAACCCACGCTACCATGAGATTGTAAACGAGATGCAAGATGCCGCCAGGTCAAACTTGATTTTCGGATTGCACGTTCATGTAGGCATCGCCAGTAGGCAGCAAGGCATTGCTTTGATGAACTCGGCACGCTATTTCCTTCCGCATATTTTCGCTCTATCTACCAACTCCCCCTTCTGGCAAGGAAGGAATACGGGTTTCAAATCGTATCGTGTAAAGGTGTTCGACAAGTTTCCCCGGACCGGCATTCCCGATTATTTTTCGAGTGCAGGCGAGTACGACCGTTACATCAATTTGTTGATAAAGACCAATTGTATCGATAATGCTCGAAAGGTTTGGTATGACTTGCGACTTCATCCAACCTATAACACATTGGAGTTCAGAATCTGTGATGTTCCAATGCTGGTGGACGAGACCATTGCCCTGACCGCTCTGATGCAGGCCTTGGTAGCCAAGCTCGTTAAGTTGATGGAACAGAATCTGGATTTCCGACAATACAGCCGAGCCCTTATCAATGAAAACAAGTGGCGTGCAGCACGTTATGGTATTGATGGGAAACTGATCGACTTCGGAAAAGAGAAGGAAATCCCCGTACCTGATTTAGCAGAAGAGCTTCTTGCATTCGTGGATGATGTGGTTGATGAGTTAGGCAGTCGACAAGAAATAGCCTACATCCGTGAAATCATTCGTAACGGCACGGGAGCTGATCGTCAATTGGAGGTTTACAAGCAAACCGGCGACTTCAAAAAAGTGGTTGACCACATCATTGAAGAAACCAATAAAGGAATTTGATATGAAAAAATTCATTGGGGGATTACTGATTGCGTGTATGTCATCGGTCTTAAGCAATAAAACCGACGCTCAAAATGTAACAGACACTATTGGTAACACTCCGGTGGTCATACATACGGTTCTGGATTCAACATTCTTTTTGAATGGGAACCCAAACCAATTTAACTTCGGTTCGGGACCGTGGGGGCTTCTTTGGGGACCGGACCAAAAACTTTGGATTGCAAACAAAAGGCAAATTAACCGGTATGATCCTTATACAGGAACGTACGATACCGTTCTCACGATCCCCAGCGGCTACATCATGGATGTGGCAACACATGGTAGCTTTCCAAACGAGCCCTATGTGTATGCCTCAATCGATACGGGCGATTATTATGCATCCAGTGCATACACCCACTTGTATCGATTTACATGGAACCCATTAAATCAAACCCTGAACGCACCTTTACAATTGTTGGGATGGTCGCATGGAGGAGAGCATTCGGGCGGCAGGGTGATATTCGGACAAGATGGAAAGCTTTATGTTTCAACTGCTGAATATTATGCCCCTTTTGATTCATTGTTCAATAATTCAGGAAAAATTTTGCGAGTCAATCCAGACGGTACGGTTCCTTTGGACAATCCTTTTCAGGATTACACTTTTACCAGAGGTCACCGGAACCCGCAGGGGTTGGTCCAAGTACCAAGTGGAACCATCTTTTCCTCTGAGCATGGACAAATGATGGGTAATGATGAACTGAATCGTATTGATGCGGGAGGCAACTACGGTTGGATCACATTTGACGCTTATCAATGTATCGGCAACATGGATACGTGTCAGTTTTATTTCCCTTATCGCAAGTTCCCAATCAACAATGGTGCGCATCCCCCTTCGGGTATTGATTATTACGGACATCCAGCCATTCCCGAATTCAATGGTTTGCTGATGGCGGTCACCGGTATCAACCAAGGCATTTATGCATTAGAGTTGAATGTAGCCATGGATTCAACCATCAATAAGAACAGGTATTTGTATGCGCCGGGAGCAAACGGACTTCCTTCAACATCCAGCAAGTTCGGACGGATTCGGGATGTTTGCGCAACACCTTACGGTTCGGTTTTTTTCATTGCACGCGATCGAAATTATCCGCGTGTAATGGAAATATACAACCCTGTGTTTTCAAGTCTCAATACATCAACGCAAGTTGATATTCCTATGGTTTTCCCAAACCCATGCACATCAGGTGCAACTGTCTTCATAAAACAATTGAAATCTGTTGACCTTGAATTTGAAGTGCTCGATACGATGGGAAAAATAATTATCTCAGGAATAGGCACAAACAACCAATTGCAATTTGATACCAAGGGCTTGAAATCGGGGGTATATTTTATCAGAACATCCGACTTATGGAGCCAAAAATTGATTGTAATTAATTGATCTATTGAACCAAACCACTGATTATCAATTTTATAAAATTATTTTTTATTTTTATTTAGATTAATTCTAATGTAGGTATTAGATTCGCGGCAAAACCAATTTATTATGCCCTGCCGCATCATAATGGCCATTATTGGCCTATCTCTTTCAGCTCAAATCGGATCAGCCCAGGATAGGATATTCACCTACACCTACCAGTCGAATACGCTAGCCCCGGGTCAAAAAGAGTTGGAAATATGGACAACGCTCAGAACTGGACGAGAAGGATACTATCGCTCACTCGACAACCGGTTTGAATTCGAGGTAGGGATTGCCAAAAACCTGCAAACCGCATTTTATTTGAATTCATTTCAAACGGCCCAGGAAGTAGAATCATTGGATAATCTGTCGAATGAAACCATTAGCATAGAGCAGTCCATTGGCTGGAGCTTCAGTAATGAGTGGAAACTGAAATTATCTGACCCTGTTGGTAATGTGATTGGTTCTGCCCTTTACGGTGAATTCACCCTTGCACCTACTGAAACAGAACTTGAGTTCAAAATAATCCTAGACAAGAAAACCGGTCCTTTCTTCCATGCATTGAATCTTGAATCCGAGTTTGAATTTGAGACTGAAATCGAGGAGGAAGATGGAGTGCAGGAGATTGAAACAGAAGAAAAAAAAAAATTTAAACTCGTTTACGGCTTAGTTCGGAATGTTGGGCAACATTGGCACGTGGGTTTAGAGAGTTTTCTGAAAGCCGGACATGCCAAGGATCCAATGGACTACCTAGTTCTTTTTGCAGGTCCTGGATTCTCCTACTCTAAAGGTTCGTTTTGGTTGAACCTTACCGTGATGCCACAGGTTGCAGGCCTCCTTCACCCCACTGAAGGAGCAAGCGGATTATACCTTAAAAAAGAGGAAAAACTTCAAACAAGATTAATGTTCTCATACGTTTTTTGATGATGCTTCGCACCGCTATCTTGATTTCAGCAATTTTTATAGCCAGTTGTTCTTCGGCACTTTACAAACCGCTACCAGAGCATTATTCGTCATCCGAAGAGTATCAAATGATGGCTGACGGACGAAAAGCCTACGTGACCAAGTGTAGCGGATGCCACTTGTTGTATTTGCCCCATCAATATGACGAAAAAACATGGCGACACAACATGGATGAGATGCAGGAGCGATCGAATGTATCCGACAAGGAAAAGGAATTGATGCTTAAATATATTCTTTCGGCTCCTATAGCATCAAAACCTTGACCTACTGAAGGGGTTTCATTAATATTGTTGGCTGTAAATTTCAATGATTTCCTAAATAAAGGGAGTCGACACAGCCTATGAAAAAAATCTTGCTATTGGCCATTTTCGGATTCAGCATATCCGCTACGGCCCAAAACATGTACAAGCCATCTGCCTACGAGATACAAAGACTTCCTCGTTGGGCTCAGGTGATGTATTCAGATAATCCGAACTTGTTCGAAGTTGATTCGCTCTATCGAGATTACTTTTCCAAAAACACTTTTGAAAAAACCTATCACACCCAGTATTATAAAAGATGGAAAAGATCTGTATTACCATACGTAAACGATATGGGATATATCATCCCTCCAACCTCACAAGAGGAGAAAACCATCCAACAGGAATACCTATCCAAAAAACCGCAAACAACTGCTGTTTCCAATTGGTCGGTTTTAGGACCAATCCAAGTAATCCAAAACAATGGGGTGCCTGGAAACGGGCAGTCGAACATTTACTCGGTTGATCAATGCGAATCCGATCCAGCTGTGATGTATTGTGGAACAGAACCTGGTGAGGTTTACAAAAGTTTGGATGGTGGCGAAACATGGAGCTCCGTATCGATGTCTATGAACTTCGGCAGTGGCGTTACTGCGGTCGAGGTTGATCCAACTGATCCTGATATTGTGTTCGCCGGAGGTAATGCAGGCGTTTTCAAAAGCACAGATGGCGGATCCAATTGGACGAATGTGTTGAACAATTCTAATTTCGGAGTCAATGAAATCATCATCAATCCAGTTAACACAAATATCGTGATGGCGGCAACAGACAAAGGTCTTTTCCGAAGCACGGATGGTGGTAGCAATTGGCTTCAGTTGTTTAATCAGAAGTCGTATGATATCAAATGGAACGCTTTGGATGTTTCGATTGCATACTTGGTAAAAAACAATCCATCACTGGTTATTTGTGAGTTTTATCTTTCAACAGATAGTGGTGCCACCTGGACATTGCAATCAAACGGATGGTTTTCGTCTGTTGATCCTGCCCGCAACGATGGTTGGGCACGCATCGGAGTCACCACTGCTGACCCAAACCGTGTTTATGCCTATTTGATCGGAGAGGCAAAAGCAAATGACTATGGTTTCATTGGGGTTTATCGCAGTGATGATGGTGGATACACTTGGAGCTTACCCAATGGCCCTGCTGGAGGACCATATACTGGAACACATCCCAACTTAGCTTACGGCAACACCGGCTGGACCTATCATCAAGGGTTTTATAATTGTGCACTTATGGTGGATGACACAGACCCGAATCGAATTCTTATTGGAGGTTTGAATCTGTGGCGGTCCAATGATGGTGGTGCCACATTCACATCCGTTGCAGGATATGTTGGCGGACCATTGAGCTTGCATGTAGACATGCAAGATTTCCGCTTAGTGAATGGTGTTGCCTGGATTTCAACAGATGGCGGAATTTACAAATCGGATGACTTTTACAATAGCCAGCCAACTTTCAAAATGGCGGGGGTACATGCTGCAGATTACTGGGGATTTGGTAGTGGTTGGAATGAAGATGTTTTAGTTGGAGGATTGTATCATAATGGAAACATCGCCTACCACGAGAATTATGGAAGCGGAAACTATCTGGACTTGGGAGGTGGCGAAGCCCCTACAGGATATGTTAACCCAGGCTACAACAGGAAGACCTATTACTCCGACATTGGTGGAAAGCTACTTCCAAATACCATTACCGGGCAAATCGGCAACTTCTCTTTCGGGAAAAGTCCGAATGAAAGTTATTACGCAGCGGAATCAAGTGAATTGGAGTTTCATCCCAATTGTTACAACACCGCTTGGCTAGGCAATGAGAATAAATTGTGGCGCACTGATGATGGCGGAGGGTCTTTCAACCTGGTAAACACCTTCGGAACAAATGTGAACAATCAAATAAAATACATTGAGGTTTCATCAAGCAACCCCGATGTGATATATCTGAATCAACAGCCGGCATCAGGAAGTGTTGGAACATTATGGAAAACCATTGACGGTGGACAAATATGGTCAACTGTTACCATACCATCCGGCAACAGCCGTAGAATGGTGCTTGCCATTGATCCGAATGATGAAAACCGTATTTGGATTGCTTACTCGGGAGGTTCGAATGGAAACAAAGTTTACCGGTCAACCAATGGTGGACAAAGCTGGACGAACATAACGGTTCCTTTATTGAACAACGAACAAGTGCAATCGCTCGTGCATGTTGCAGGAACATCAGGTGGATTATATTACTGCACCAACAAATCCGTTTATTACTACAGCGAAACATCCAGTAGCTGGGCGGTTGCAAACACGGGACTGCCAACATTCACCAGCACTACCATTGCAAGGCCATTTTACAGGGATGGGAAGATCCGAATAGCCACCTATGGAAAGGGTATTTGGGAAAGCCCGTTCGAAGAAAATCCAACAGGACCTATTGCCAGGATACAAGTTGACAAGCTTTCTCAGACGGTTATTTGCGAAACAGATTCATTTTATTTTGATGACCATTCATTCCTGAACCATAGCGGCGCAACCTGGGATTGGACTTTCCAGAATGGATCTCCATCAACTTCCACACAAAGAAACCCGGTGGTTTATTTCAATACAACAGGTAGCCATATGGTAACACTTACTGTTACGGATGGCAATGGGCAATCGGACACTGATACGATTTTCATTGAATTGAATCAATTTGTTATGCCAACCATCATTTCCGAAGGATTTGAAGGTTCGTTTATGCCTGCGGGTTGGTCGCAATTCAATGAAGACAATGGCGGACAATGGGCGTTGGCTACGAATGCAGGTGCAACAGGAACGCTTAAGAGCGCTTTGTTCGACAATTTCAACATCGATTCGCAATCGAGTTATGATGACTTACGCACGCATCTTAACACGACTGGCATGCAGAATCCAGTGCTCACTTTTGACGTGGCATACGCACGATGGGGTGGACAATACAGCGACACATTGGAAGTATTGGTATCAACAGACTGCGGGCAAACATTTAACTCGCTTTACTTGAAGGGAGGTAACGGCTTGGCAACATCACCAAACAACCAGAACTTCTTTGTCCCTACCACTTCGCAATGGCGTACTGATACTGTTTCCTTAGCGGGATATGAGAACATACCACTGCTGACTGTTGCATTCAGGAACATTGGTCATTGGGGCAACTGTATATATGTTGACAATGTTAACATTGGAAACAGCCCTTCGGCTGTGCAAGATTTTTCAGGCTTGGATGCTCCATACATTTATCCCAATCCTTTGAAAAGCGGCTCTTGTTTGAACATAGAACTTCCTGAAGGAACTTTCAACCTTAAAATATATGATGAACAGGGAAAGGTTTTATCAACCAAGAATACTGTCGCAGGATCTACCACTTTTGATATCCCCACAAATACCTCTGCAGGTACCTATATTGTAAACATTGCTGGTGAAAAGCATATATGGAATAAAAAAGTTGTTGTTAGATAATTCAAAAACCCCACTCACATGAAGCAGCTCCTAATGTTGGTTTTATTATGTATTCCAGGCATTGCCGCAAGTCAAACCTTTTGGACCGAAGATTTCGGCTCGGGTTGCAGTACAGGAAATCCTGCAGCAGGATATTCAGGTGTTAACGGAGCATGGTCTGTTACGAATACAGGAGCCAATGACAATTATGCCAACCAATGGTATGTTTCTGCAACCGAGGCGGGCATGGGTGTTGGCAATTGCGGTGACGGCTGCGGAAACAATCCTGCGCTTTCAAACAGAACGCTACATGTAGGGGCAATTTCAACCTTGATTGGTGATGTTGGTGCGTCGTACAATGCAGGAGGATTGTGCATTGCGGGCATTTGTGTGAACACGGATAAAAGAGCGGAATCACCCATCATTAACTGCACAGGCAGATCCAATATCACTATAAGCTTTTCCTATATACAACAGGGTGCACCTGGCACCGATTTCGCTTCATTATGTTATTATAATGGCTCATCGTGGTTAACATACAATGGCTCTTCTTGGGTTGCCTCGAATACTGCACTGACAGCAACCAATAATGCTGGTTGTGGTGGTCAAGGCCGATGGACTGCGTTTTCAGTTGTATTGCCGGCATCTGCCAACAACAACCCGAATGTTAAAATAGGTTTTCGATGGGTTAACAACGATGATGGAGTTGGAACTGACCCATCATTTGCAGTGGATGATATTACATTGTCTACTCCATCAACACCCACTTGCAGCATTACTGCATCGTTGTCGCAGCCACTGCTTTGTTATAACGACTGCAACGGGGTAATTACCACAACGGTGACTGGCTCTGCGCCCTTCACCTATCATTGGAACTCAGCACCAGGCACCTCTTCAAGCAGTCTTTCAGGATTGTGTGCGGGAACAAACACGGTATTTGCCACTGATGCGGCAGGTTGTACAACCAGTGTAGCCACAATAAACATTGTGCAACCTCCACAGCTTACTGCATCGGTTACTCCAGGTTCTATTATACCATGCAATGGCGATTGTACTGGCTCACTAATATGCAATGCTTCGGGAGGAACGGGCAATCTAAGTTATCTATGGTCCACAGGAAGCACCTCATCACAAATATCCAATGTGTGTGCCGGCACCTATACCATCACCATCTCGGATGCCAATAACTGTCAGCTTTCCTTTTACTCCATTTTCACCGAACCGGATTCGCTGGTCTTGTCTGCTGACACCATAGTAACGCCATCTTGTCCAACGTGTAATGATGGCAGCATTTGTCCGGGAATCGTGGTAGGCGGAACTCCTCCTTACTCCTATTCCATCACCCCTACATCTGCATTGGTGAATGGATGTTTTGAGTTTCTTGTTCCCGGTATTTACCAAGTATGTGTTACGGATGCGAATGGTTGCAGCGTGTGCCAAACAGATACGCTTGGATTTTCATCAAGCATTAATGATCCACAAATGTTACAAGAAAAACCGATGCCATTCCCTAACCCTATTGCCCCGGGAATGACTCTGCAAATACCAATTGGGAAAACAGGAACGAAAATTCAGTTTTACAATCTACAAGGAAAATTGATTTTGGAAAAATCCTTAGATCATCAAGGCGCTATCAATATTCCTACCGAAACTCCTGCAGGCAATTATTTGCTAAGGGCGATTACAGATAATGCGGACCTCAAATTCATTGTTGGCATAAAATAGCAAAGCCCTTGCATTCGCAAGGGCTTTGAATCAGATGCCTTCTAAACTAATGATTAGTTTGCACCAGGCTTTTTCTTACCCACCTTTGGGGCTTCAGCTGGAGCAGGCGCCGCTTCGGTTTTAGGCTTATCAGATTTTGGTTTAGTGGATGTCTTAGGCTTAGCTTTTTCTGCTGCAGCAGTTGCAGCAGCGATTGAATCCTCAACAGCCTTCTTGGCTGCGTTAGCAATAGAGTCCATTTCAGCCTGTTTTGCTGCAGCCTCCTCCATTTGAGCTTCCAGCTTTAAACGCTCAGCCTCTGCAATGGAATCTTTCATAGCTTGTTCTTGAGCCTGTTTTTCCTCGGCCGAAGGACCGCATGCCACTACGGGCAACAGGAATGCACCTGCGATGGCGGCAATAATTAGGTTCTTTTTCATTTGGTTTGGGTTTTATGATGCCAATTTATCTGATTTTTTCAAACGCAAAGACAAAATCATTATTGTTTGGCTAAATTTGGGGTAGTATAATTAAAACTCTAATCCTAAACCCTTATAAAAATGAAAAAACCAAGTTTTTACCTGGCCTCCATCATGCTCACCGGAATGAGTCTTATGATGGTGTCTTGTGCAAAAGATGACACTACGGCTCCAATCATTACCCTTAACGGAGACTCTGAAATTTCCATTGATTTACAACAACCTTACGTTGAGTTAGGTGCAACGGCTATCGATGACGAAGACGGCTCTGTAACCGTTGAAATCTCAGGAACCGTTGATATCAACTTGAAAGGTCAATATGTGATCACTTATACTGCTACTGATGAGGCTGGCAATATTGCATCTGAAGAACGTGTTGTGAATGTTGTGAACTCCGCCGATTTGTTGG
>JBJTQS010000326.1:0-6926 GCA_046075765.1 Bacteroidota bacterium | reverse complement strand
TGCTTTACCTGGTCCAATAACCATCACATGATTCAACTCGGCATCCGACTAAAAAGTCGCGCACACCCTTTACCAATGGATCTTTCGGACCTACAACCAACATCTGAATATGGTTCTCAAGCACAGCTTTTTTCAGCCCTTCGAAATCGGTGCCTGACACAGGCAGGTTAATGCCAAAACGTTGGCTGCCTGCATTGCCAGGGGCGATGAAAAGCTTATCGCATTTCGGACTCTGCGCAATCTTCCAAGCAATGGCATTCTCCCTTCCTCCAGAGCCGATGAGTAGGATATTCATAAATGGATGGTATTATGGGATTCGAGAAATAATCAGAGTGGAATGTTGCCGTGTTTTTTCTTGGGCAGATTCGCCACTTTGTTTTCGAGCATCTTGAATGCCTTGATGAGTTTTTGTCTGGTTTCTTCCGGACGAATCACCTCATCTACATAGCCACGCTCAGCGGCTTTATACGGATTGGCAAACATATCCGTGTACTCTTTTTCTTTTTCTTTCAGTTTGGCTTCAGGCTGATCTGCTTCACTGATTTCTTTTCGGAAAATGATTTCCGCGGCACCTTTGGCTCCCATTACAGCTATTTCAGCTGTAGGCCATGCGTAATTCATGTCTGCGCCGATGTGCTTAGAGTTCATTACGTCATAAGCACCGCCGTAAGCTTTCCGCGTAATAACAGTAATGCGCGGCACGGTGGCTTCACAAAATGCATAAAGCAATTTGGCACCGTTGGTGATGATGCCATTCCACTCCTGGTCAGTTCCAGGAAGGAATCCTGGTACGTCTTCGAATACCAATAATGGAACGTTGAAGCAATCGCAGAACCTGACGAATCGTGCCGCTTTGGTGGAGGCATTAATATCAAGCACACCCGCCAGGAACGCCGGTTGGTTGGCCACTACCCCGATGCTTCTACCTCCAATACGCGCGAATCCAACCACGATATTCTCAGCGAAATTCTTATGCACTTCAAAAAAGCTACCCTCATCAATCACATGCTGTATCACCTCGCGGATATCGTAAGGCTGATTCGGGTTATCGGGTATGATGCCTTGAAGCGCAGAGCGGGTTTCGTCAATCGCTTCATAGGGAACAAATGGAGGCTCGTCTTCGCAATTGGAAGGGATATAACTCAACAACGCTTTGATGTTGTTGATGCATTCAATTTCATTGGCACATGAAAAATGCGTTACACCCGATTTCGTAGAGTGCGTAGATGCTCCTCCCAATTCTTCGGATGTGACTTCTTCGTGAGTAACTGTTTTTACAACGTTCGGTCCGGTAACAAACATGTAGGAGGTGTTTTCCACCATCATGATGAAGTCGGTGATGGCAGGCGAGTAAACGGCTCCACCAGCACAAGGTCCCATGATGGCACTGATTTGCGGCACCACTCCTGATGCAAGCGTGTTTCGATAAAATATGTCGGCATAACCGCCAAGCGAAACAACCCCCTCTTGAATGCGAGCGCCTCCTGAGTCATTCAAACCAATTACAGGTGCTCCGTTTTGCATGGCCAAATCCATAATACGGCAGATTTTCTGCGCATGTGTCTCAGAAAGGGATCCTCCGAAAACGGTGAAGTCTTGGGAATAAACATACACCAAACGTCCATGAATGGTTCCATAGCCCGTTACAACGCCGTCGCCGGGATATACTTCCTTGTCGAGGCCGAAGTCGCGGGAGCGATGGGTAATCAGCATCCCGATTTCCTCAAAAGAGCCTTCGTCTAGCAGGAAATGCAAGCGCTCACGCGCTGTAAGTTTGCCTTTCTTATGCTGTGCCTCTATCCGCTTTGCGCCCCCACCTTGTAAAGCGGCGGAGGTCTTGTCATCTAACTGTTTGATTTTGTGATTCATGGGTGGATCAAAAATGGTGCAGGTTCCTTTAACAAAGGAACCAAAAAACAGGGAATAATCCATCGCCAAATATGATTGACCTACCTTTGTAATTCTGATACTAGAACAAAACACGGTTACAGTGCAATCAACAACCCAATGGCTTAAATCAGATGCCGGCAAAGTGCTGATAGCAGGACCCTGCAGTGCAGAATCTGCCAAGCAAATGTTGGACACGGCACTTGGTATTGCAGCCAGGTTTCCAAACGCCATTCTAAGGGCGGGCTCATGGAAGCCTCGTACTCGTCCAGGGAATTTTGAGGGCTCAGGTGTTGATGGATTGAAATGGTTGAAAGACGCAGGTAAGGAAGCGGGTCTCAAGACCGCCACCGAGGTTGCGACGCCTCAACATGTGGAAGCCGCTTTGACAGCCGGGATAGACATTTTCTGGATCGGTGCACGGACCACTGGCAACCCTTTTTTGGTGCAAGAGCTTGCTGAATCTCTTCGAGGAACCGGAATGCCTGTGTTGGTTAAGAATCCTTTGCATCCCGATTTGCAATTGTGGATTGGTGGTATTGAACGGTTTCAGCGAGTAGGTATTGAAAATATCGCAGCCATTCATCGTGGGTTTCATGCATACGAGAATTCAGGCTACAGAAATGTACCGAGGTGGCAGCTTGTGCATGCTTTGAAATCCATACATCCGGAGTTGCCTGTAATCTGCGACATCAGCCATATTGCCGGAAGCACATCCCATTTGATGGCTATTGCACAACAGGCTTATGATTTGGATTTGGAAGGATTGATGATCGAGACACATGTGGACCCTGCCAATGCAATGAGTGATTCCGACCAGCAAGTGGATCCTGAAACGCTTTTCAAAATCGTGAACGGACTAACCCAACGCGTGCGCTCGTTCGATGAAACCAATTCGATTGACCAGGTAGGTGAGCTTCGTAGCCGTATCGACAAACTAGACCTGCAACTTTTGGATATCTTAGTTAAGCGAGTGGAACTTATTGGCGAATTAGGAGATTTGAAGCGCGTCAACAATGTGAGTGTATTGCAACTGGAGCGTTGGAAGGAAATCATTGATAACTGCATGTCTATTGCCCGCGCCAACGGATTGAACGAAGAGTTTGTGCGGAATGTGTTTTTACAGATACACGATGAAGCCATTCGTTTGCAATCAAAGATGTTGCAAGATTTGGCCGAAAAAGGCAAATAGGAAAGTTGAACCTGAATTAATTTAATTCAGCTGCGCCTCTTCTTTGATTTTTTCTACACGATTACCCGGATCCGGGTGTGTGCTCAGAAACTGGAACACACCGTTGTTGCCGTCTTTTTCTAGCATCCTTTGAAAAAAATCCGCAAAAGCGGTGGGGTTGTAAGGTGTATCTTTCAAATATCGCACCGCATAGCGGTCGGCTTCTGATTCATCGCTGCGGCTATAGCTTAACTGTACCAGGCTTGCGCCGATGTCGGCGAGCAAACGGGTATCAGAATCGGTCAGCAGTGCGATGAGCACTTGAATGCCGTACTGCTTGGTTAGCTGGTCGGTTGAGTGACGTAAATCGCCATGCGCCACCTCATGTGCGATGATACCAGCCAGCTCGTCTTCAGACTCCACAAACTTCATCAACCCTGTGTAAACGTATATGAATCCGCCAGGTGTGCAAAAAGCGTTTTGTATGGAGTCGTTGTCGATGATATGCAGCTCCCAAGCCATCTCATCGCGATGCAGGATGTTACTCGATGTAAGTATGTGTTTCAAGATACGGTCGAGCAGGGCATAGGATGAAGGCGATTCCGATCTACCTACAATTGGATAATTTACAGGATCGGAGCTGATGCTTTGAGAAAGCTCCTTGCCGAGGGCCAAGTCCTCCTCTACGGAAAACAAAGTGAAATCCCCGTCCTTGCTTGTGCCGCAGGCGATGAATAAGAAAGTCAGTAGCACGGTTATTAAACGCATAAGTCAAAGATAAGGATGGCTGAGTTGAAAGTTACAGCCTATTTCCTAAATTTGCCTTACGTTCCAATCCTATATGAAAGAGCTCATAGCCTCCTTTACAGCCCAGCTTCGACAAGCCATGGATATCGGCGAAAAGGCCGTTTTTTCCAATTCGGGTAAGTCTTTTTCCAACGTTTTGATCACCGGCTTGGGTGGTTCCGGCATCGGGGGAAGCATTATCGCTCAGATTGTCGAGAAGGAAATCACTATTCCGGTGGTGGTGAACAAGGATTATTTCATCCCCGCCTTTGTAGGGCCTGAAACTTTGGTCATTGCTTCGTCTTATTCGGGCAATACCGAAGAAACCGTTGCCGCCTTGGAGTTGGCATTGCAGCGCGGCGCTACTGCCGTTTGCGTAACATCGGCTGGAAAGATATTGGAAATCGCTCAGTCCTCCGGTCTTGATCATATCGTGATTCCGGGTGGGATGCCACCTAGGGCATGCCTGGCATATTCGCTCACGCAACTTTTCTATGTTTTGAATGGTCTAGGTCTGATCGGTGATGGTTTTAAGAAGGATTTGGAAGCCACCATCCATCTATTGGATCATGAGGAGGAGCATATTTGTTCGGAAGCCTACTATTTGGCTGAAAAACTTCATCGCAAAATCCCGGTAATTTACTCTCAAGCCGATTACGAAGGCGTTTGTGTCAGATTCCGTCAGCAAATCAATGAAAACTCCAAGATGCTTTGCTGGCATCATGCCCTTCCGGAGATGAACCACAACGAGCTGGTGGGTTGGACAACACCCAATGACAAACTAGCGGTGGTGTTTTTCAGGAATGAAACCGACTACGAACGCACAGTTGCCCGCATGGATTTAACCAAGGTCATTGTTTCCAAATACACCCCTTATGTTTTCGAGGTTTTCTCGAAAGGACAAACTCACCTGCAGCGTTCACTCTATCTGGTGCATTTTGGCGATTGGGTATCCTGGTATCTCTCAGAGATCAAAAACATCGATGCTACCGAGGTAAAGGTGATCGACTTCCTTAAAGGGGAGTTGGGCAAGATCTGATCAATCAAATCTTTTCGCTAAGAAAGCGAGCCTGATTAAAAATCGGGTAGCACGGGCTTGTTGTCCAATATCAGATCAATTTCAGACATGACCTCAGGCGTCAGCAAAGCGGCGGTATCCATAGCCTCCAGGTTCTCCTTCAATTGGTGAACCTTGGAAGCGCCAAGTATAACCGTGCTCACGTTTTTATTCTTCAAACACCACGCAAGTGAAAGTTTGGCGAGCGACAATCCCAAACCATCAGCAATGTTTTTGATTTTGCGAACCTTCTCGATCTTCTCTTCACGAAGCACTCGGTTCTTCAACCAATCCATTCCCTCAATCCCCAAACGGGTATCCTCAGGGAAGCCATCCAGGTATTTGCCTGAAAGTAATCCGGAAGCCATCGGCGACCAGATGGTGGTGCCCAAACCGTGGTGCTGGAAGAGGTGCAGGTATTCGTGCTCCAACTTCTCCCTGCGAAACATATTGTATTCGGGCTGTTCCATGGTAGGGCCGATCAGGTTGTGCGTTTTTGCAACCATCACTGCCTCCATCAATTCCGAAGCATTCCATTCAGAAGTTCCCCAGTAGAGAATCTTACCTTGCTGTATCAGGTTGTGCATCGCCCAAACGGTTTCCTCGATAGGGGTGCTTTTATCAGGCCTGTGGCAGAAAAACAAATCAATATAATCCACTTGCAAACGCTTCATCGCCCCATGGCAACCCTCAACGATATGCTTGCGCGATAATCCCCGCTGGTTCGGCTTGGTATCGCCCAGCCCGAAAAAAACCTTGCTCGAAACCAAATAGGAAGAGCGGTCCCAATTTAGTTTTTTCAGGATGTTACCCATCACAATCTCCGACTTGCCTCGTGCGTAAATCTCTGCGTTGTCGAAAAAATTGACTCCGCCTTCATAAGCGGTGATCATAAGCTCTTCTGCTACCTCATCGGTGATTTGTTTTCCGAAAGTGAGCCAAGTGCCAAATGACAAAGCGCTTACCTGTACACCTGCCGAACCGAGTTTCCTGTATTCCATGAGTTGTTGTTTTGGGAGCAAAGATAGTGAGCATCGCCAAGGTAAATGGTTATCTTTGCGATATGGAGACCGTGCTTTTCAAGGACTTGGGACTTGTTGATTACAAACAGGCTTGGGACTACCAGGAAAGACTCCTTGGCGAGATAGTGGACTCCAAGATGGAGGCTCGCAACAAACCCGACACCATCGTTTCAAATGGCACACACCATTTGTTGTTCTGCGAACATCCTCACGTTTACACGCTCGGCAAAAGTGGTAAGGAAGACCACCTGTTACTGGATGAAAAGCAGCTCGGCGAGAACCAAGCCGTCTTTTATCGCATCAACCGTGGAGGAGACATCACATACCATGGACCTGGACAAATTGTTGGGTATCCCATCTTGGACCTCGACTTTTTTTTCAATGATATACATCGCTATTTGAGATATCTTGAAGAAGCTGTGATCAGAACGCTTTCCGACTATGGCATCGCTGCCTCGCGTATTGAAAAGCTCACTGGAGTGTGGATAGATGCAGAAGTCCCCGCCAAGGCTCGCAAGATTTGCGCATTCGGCGTGCGTTGCAGCAGGTGGGTTACCATGCATGGATTTGCATTCAATGTGAATGTAGATCTGGATTACTTCAATCACATCATCCCCTGCGGCATACCCGATAAAGCAGTCACTTCACTGAGCAAGGAACTTGGTCGACAAATGGACATAATTGAGGTAAAAGAAAAATTGAAAGCACATTTGTCGGATGTTTTCGGATTTAGGTTATTGAATGACCATTCACAAGTAAACTTCAAATCATGAAGCAAAGGAAAATTCGTTGGTGGCATGTTTTGCTAGTGGTTCTGATAGCCGGAAATCTAGCTTTGTATTTATCTGGCAAGTGGTACTACTACAAGGCACTTGTTTACAATTATGTTGGAATTGATGATTTGGATTTATTCCCTTCCCGTTTAATAAAAGCTGGAAAACCTCAGCCCTGGTTGGTGGGTTCCGACTTTAACAAGATGCCCGTACCAGACACCCTACAGAAA
>JBJTQS010000325.1:0-6266 GCA_046075765.1 Bacteroidota bacterium | reverse complement strand
CCAGTCAAGCCCTTTTTAAGAACTATTACAATGAGTTTATAGTGAGCCAACAAGTTTCAATTTCATAGTAAACTCGTCATAGATTGCCTTGTCTCCAATGTCAGCAAAGAAGGATTTTGAACCATAACGAACGTCAAACTTTGAACGGTCGATTACAACATCGGCGGTTGCAATCATATTTGATCCACTGAAATTAACAGATGCTGGGAAATTCATGTCTTTGGTAATGCCTTTGATGGTCATTTTTCCAGTAACCGTGAAGTTTGGACCACCTGCCTTTGCACCACTGATAGGAGTCATGTTGGAAATCTCGAAGGTAGCTGTAGGGTGATTTTTCACAGCAAAGAAATCATCCGATTTCAAATGCCCTTCAAGCTTAGCTTTAGATCCGCCTTCTAAATCGGTACACACAATGGAGGACATGTCGATAATGAATTTGCCTCCGAATCTTCCATGATTGTTGGCTAGTTCACCTGAAATGAGTTTAATGGTGCCATTGTGCTTGCCAGTTACCTTTTCTGCGTACCATTCAACAGTACTCTTTTGGGCGTCAACTTTGAAAACATCTACGTGTTTAAGTCCTGCGTACGCACCAATTGTAGCTACGGGGATTGCTAAAAGCAATAATAGTTTCTTTTTCATAAAATGTTTAGTTTTTTACTTGTGATCGGTGGTGAAACAAAGCAAGTGCCAAATGGTTTTTTGAAAAACCAATTCCTGGGATATAATTGGTGGTTTTTACGAAACTCTTACGAAGTGCCCACAAATTATTTCGGGTCCCACATCATTTTTTTGATGACGGGAACCGGTCCAGGACAGTGCTGGGAATGGCACGCCAGACACGCAGAAACCATGTTGTTATAGGTTTCCACACGGTTGGACTTTCCTGATTTTGCATAATTCTTTACGGACATCACATACAAGTCTGAGAATGACCTGTAATAATTGCTTTTGCTCATGCCATCTGTGATTTTTGCCGTGTGGATCTTATCGAATGCCACAGGATAAGGCTCAGGCTTCGCATTGGTTTTGAGCCCCGCTTTGGCGCGATTAGTATAATCCTGCATTTCACGCATCAACTTTGAAAGCTCACTGGAACCATTCGGGTTGTCTTGGGCGGGTTCCTTTGTGAAATCTGCATAGGCAATAACCGCTGCAAAGACGATAACCGCTATTAAGGAAAAAACGTATTTCATTTTAATTCAATTGTTTATAATCGATATATCTTAAGCAAAGTTATGAATTGAACACATCGCTTCAAAGCCTTATGACTAAAAGCATGTGTTTTAGATGACCATTGTTTTACATTTGGCAACGATATGAGCAAAAACAGTGCCTGGAAGGAAATATTCGACGAAGTAGGTGGCATTTCCTACTTCACAGCGAGATTTTTCCGCGAAGGATTGAGGCCTCGTTACGAATGGCAAGAGTTGTTCAGACAGTGCTACATCATAGGATATAAATCATTGCCTTTGGTAGGTATTACGGCCGCCATCATGGGTATGGTGCTTACGGTTCAATCTCGTCCCACCTTGGAGGAGTTCGGGGCCGAGTCTTGGCTACCTTCTATGGTAGCAATCTCTGTGGTGAGGGAGATAGGGCCCGTTATTACCGCATTGATTTGCGCTGGCAAGATCGGATCCAGCATCGGTGCTGAACTCGGGTCTATGAAGGTTACAGAGCAAATAGATGCCATGGAGGTTTCTGGGACAAATCCATTCAAGTACTTGGTAGTGACACGCGTGTTGGCTGCAACATTGATGCTACCAGTTTTAGTTGTGCTGGCAGATGGATTAGCCCTTTATTCATCCTACATCGGTGTCAATTTGAAGGACGTGGTCAGCTTCAAATTGTACACCAATCAGGTTTTCGATTCTTTGGAATATTCCGATATCTTACCTGCTTTTGTCAAATCGTATTTTTTCGGTTTTGCGATTGGCATAGTAGGTTGTTACAAAGGCTTCAACTCCAAAAAGGGAACCGAAGGGGTTGGGCATTCAGCCAACTCTGCTGTGGTGGTTGCATCATTAGCAATATTCATTATAGATCTGATAGCAGTGCAGTTTACAGACCTGCTCGGTTTAAATTGAATTTTATGGCGGAGCATGTTATCGAGATAAAGGGACTCAAGAAGTCGTTTGGCGAAAACCGTGTATTGGATGGATTCGATCTAAACGTTCCCCGCGGAAACAACGTGGTTGTATTGGGTAAATCCGGCTCAGGTAAATCCGTACTGATCAAGTGTATTGTTCGTTTGTTGGAGCCAGACGAAGGAAGTATTTCTGTATTGGGAGAAAATGTGTTGGAAATGGATCATGATGAGCTGGATCGAATGCGGGTACGTATTGGTTTCCTGTTTCAAAACAGTGCACTTTATGATTCCATGACAGTTCGCGAGAATCTGGAGTTTCCCATGCGCAGACATTGGTTCGATATCACCAAAGACGATGCAGATCAAAGGGTGAATGAAGCCCTAGAAAATGTTGGATTGCTTTCTGCCGCTGATATGATGCCGTCTGATTTGTCGGGTGGTATGCGCAAAAGGATTGGACTGGCTCGAACTCTTATTTTACGCCCAGAGATTGTGTTGTATGATGAGCCCACCACCGGCTTGGATCCCATCACCGGAAGGGAAATAGTTGAGCTCATCATGGATCTGCAACAGAAATACAACACGTCCTCGGTTATCATCAGTCACGATATGCAAGTAGCACGAATGACAGCCAATTCCGTTGTAGTGCTTGCCAACGGTAAGAACCATGCGCAAGGCACATTCGATCAGTTAAAGGCATCCACAGATTCTCAAGTCAAACAGTTTTATGAAGGCGTTTTATGAATAAAACCACACCAAGCAATATCCGTTTGGGATTGTTTGTTACCATTGGCACTTTGGTGTTGGTGGTAGCACTCTATTTAATTGGCAGCAACCAATCCATGTTCGGGAGCACCATCCGCATATCAGCTCAATTCTACAATGTAAACGGGCTCATGCAAGGGAATAATGTGAGGTATGCAGGCATCGATATCGGCACGGTAGACAAGATAAAGATCGAGAACGACTCGAGTGTTACGGTGTATATGCTGATAGAAAAGAAGCATAGCCAATACATCAAGAAAAACGCATTGGCCGCTATAGGCACAGATGGTTTGATGGGCAATAAGCTCGTAAATATTAACCCCGGAAGAGAATCCTCTGAGCCTGTGGTGGATGGTGACATGATTGCCTCTTTGAAGCCGGTTGAAACAGATGAGATGATTCGCACTCTCAATGCAACAAATGAGAACCTGGAAGCCATTACAGGTGATTTACGAAGTTTTACATCGAGGATCAACACAGACAAGGGCTTACTAAGACTAATTGAAGATTCTGTTGCGGTAGAAAACATCCGAATCGCGCTTCAATCCATCCGCGAGGCTTCTGAGAATGCCAATCGAATCACCATTCAAATTAATAACCTCACCCAATCAATCAATCGCGGCGAAGGGTTGGCTGGTGTGCTGATTAAGGACAACAAAACTGCGGAGGGCCTCAAGAACACTGTTGCCAATTTGGAACAGATCAGCGATAGTCTGGATCAGGTGGTGGCAGGACTCAATCGTTTTGCATCCGGAGTGAATAATCCGCAGGGGTTGGTTTATGCAGTTAGCAATGATTCTGCTATGGCGGGCGAAATCAAGGATGGTGTCCATAACCTGAAGCAAAGCACAGAACTTTTGAATGAAAACTTGAAGGCGATGCGCAAAAGCTTCCTTTTCCGCAAATACTTCAAGGAACAGGAAAAGAAAAGCAAATGATGTGGTCGGGGTGTTTTACCCTTTCCGTAAATTTGCGCACATGGAAAAAGAAAAAGGTCCTAATTTCTTAGAGGAAATCATAGCTGAAGATGTTGCCGCCGGTAAACACGGTGGCCGGGTTCTAACGCGTTTTCCCCCCGAGCCTAATGGTTATCTGCATATTGGTCACTCTAAGTCCATTTGTTTGAATTTCGGACTTGCCTCCAAGTTCGGCGGTATGACCAATTTGCGTTTTGATGATACCAATCCCGTCACTGAGGACACTGAATATGTCGAAAGTATAAAAGAGGACATCAAGTGGCTCGGTTTTAATTGGGCCAATGAGTATTATGCATCGGATTATTTTGAGCAGTTGTATGGATTCGCTGTTGAACTTATCAAAAAGGGTTTAGCTTATGTGGATGACAGTTCTGCTGAAGAGATCGCCGCTGCAAAAGGCACTCCAACTACTCCAGGTAAAGACAGCCCGTATCGCTCCAGAAGCTTAGAAGAAAACCTTGATTTGTTTTCAAGGATGCGAAATGGGGAGTTCAAGGAGGGAGAGAAAGTGTTGCGCGCCAAGATAGACATGGCATCTCCTAATATGCATCTTCGCGATCCGTTGATGTATCGTATCAAACATGCCCATCATCACCGAACAGGTGATAAGTGGTGCATTTATCCGATGTACGATTTTGCACATGGACAATCAGATTCCATTGAAAAAATCACCCATTCCATCTGTACGCTCGAATTCGAAGTACATAAGCCGTTGTATGAATGGTTCATAGACAAGCTTGGGATATTCCCGAGTAAACAGTATGAGTTCGCCCGTTTGAACATGACCTACACGGTAATGAGCAAGCGTAAGCTCCTGCAATTGGTCAACGAGAAACATGTGAATGGCTGGGACGATCCTCGCATGCCAACCATCAGCGGACTACGCAGACGAGGATACACTCCTGAGAGCATACGCATGTTTGCAGAAAAAATCGGTGTAGCCAGGAGGGAGAACATCATTGATGTTGGTCTGTTGGAGTTCTGTATTCGCGAAGACTTGAACAAGACAGCTATGCGGGGCATGGTGGTTTTGGATCCAGTGAAATTGGTCATCGAAAATTATCCTGAAGGTCAAACAGAGGTTTTGATGGGGGAGAATAATCCGGAAGCAGAGGATAAAGGTGGGCACCGCGAAATACCATTCGGTAAAGAGCTTTGGATAGAGCGTGAGGACTTCAGAGAAGTGGCAGAGAAAAAGTATTTTCGACTGGCTCCTGGACTCATGGTTCGATTGAAACATGCATACATTTTGAAGTGTGAGTCTTACACAAAAGATGCGAACGATCGGGTTACTGAGATCAGGTGCACCTATGTTCCTGAGAGCAAAAGCGGTAACGACACAAGCGGGATCAATGTCAAGGGTACACTGCATTGGGTTGCCACTCACGCTGCGGTTCCAGTGGAGGTGCGCTTGTATGATCGTTTGTTCCGGGTGGAGGATCCTTCTTCTGAAGAGGGCGACTTCAAGGATTATATCAATCCCGAAAGCCTTCACGTTATCTCATCTGCAATGGCTGAGCCAACTGTGGCCTTGGCCACGGCTGGCGACAAATTCCAATTCCTTCGAAAGGGATATTTCTGTGCCGACAAAAACAGTGTTTCTGGTAAACCCATTTTTAACCGCACGGTCACTTTGAAGGACACATGGGCTAAGGAGGTGAAGAAAGGCGCCTGATGACGACTACCATTTCGATAGAGGGTATCAGGTGTTATGCTTTCCATGGATGCATGGAGGAGGAAGGATTGATTGGAGGAGAGTATCTGGTGGATGTCACGGTCACCAAGGATTTGCTTTTATCCATGGAATCGGATGATTTGAAAGACACGGTTGACTATGTAATGGTAAGTGATGTGGTGCGTGAACAGATGTCTATTCGCTCCAAACTCATCGAACATGTGGGGGGTAGGATTTTAAAAATACTACATCAAAACATACCTGGAGCCAAATCCATTGAACTGAAAATCAATAAAATGAGACCTCCTGTAAACGGTGATGTAGCTTCGGCGATTTTCACTGTTTGCGCAGATTTTCCGGGTTGAAAAGTAACTTTTATAGTAATGCTTCGTTAAGCAGTCCCTCAAGGGTTCAGTGTCGCTGATATTCGTACCTTTGCAACATAATTGGTCGCGTGGCCGAGTGGCTAGGCAGAGGTCTGCAAAACCTTGTACAGCAGTTCGAATCTGCTCGCGACCTCAAACCAAATCCCTGCAGCGAAGCTGTGGGGATTTTCATTTAACGCCAAGCCAAGCTTGCTTGAGCGCAGGCGGTGAATGAAAATCCCGTTCACCGTTAGGTGAAGCAGGGATTTGGTTTGAACACCCACCCCCAGTTCATCGAGGCCTGAAAAGGCCGAGGTAATTTGCATCGTTATTTCCAAGCCAAGCTTGCTTGAGCGCAGGTGGTGAATGAAAATCCCGTTCACCGTTAGGTG